>NZ_JAUAOA010000006.1 GCF_030542965.1 Azotosporobacter soli | reverse complement strand
CACAGAGTAGTCTGGTAAGGCCCCTTGTAGATCACAAGGTTGATAGGCCAGGTGTGGAAGTTCAGTAATGAATGGAGCTGACTGGTACTAATAGGCCGAGGGCTTGACTTAATGCAAGCTCGCACTCGAGAGGGTGCAAGTTATGAAACCACTTGTTTGCAAATCTTTCTTCTATAAAGTTTTCAGGGAATATATTCTCTTGTAGAAATGTTTACCTGTAAGATCTTGCGATGCGTTAGCTCGTGTTGCAAAGAATTGGCATAAAGCATTTAGCGGCAAGGCGCGCTGAGGACCGTAAGCGAAGGCGTAGCGGAAGCTACGTTGAGCGAGGACCGCAAGCAGCAACGCAGCAGATGAATGGTTTAGGACAATTCGAAGTATCCGGTGATGATGGCTGTGGGGTCCCACCTGTTCCCATACCGAACACAGCAGTTAAGCCCACATACGCCGAAAGTACTTGGCTGGAAGCGGCCTGGGAGGATAGGGAGTTGCCGGTTAAAAAGACCGTCTGCATGAACGTGCAGACGGTCTTTTTCTGTCTCGGAATGCTTTGAACTACAAAAATAGAAAGAAAAAGCGAAGGACAGCAGTCGGCAACTTTATAAAGGTGCCGATGGTCTTTTTTTGCTCAGCCGTAAGAGAAGACGGGGGAAAACGCAATTAATTACCCGCCGAGGATAATGCTAGCAGGAAAAGCGTTGATTTAGACCGAAGGATATAAGACGTTTTGATATCAATGTCATCCTCGAAAGGAGGCGACGCATTTATGAAAGCAGAAAAAAGTAGCGATGCGATGCGCTATGAAGTGCAGCTGAAAGAGTTGCGTGAAGAGAATAGACGCTTGCAGGACTTGGTTACCTCCAGTGAAGAGCAGGTGACGGCGCGCGTAACGCAGGATATGGTGCAGCGCTTTCGTGAATTTGCGCAGGCGATGCCAGACTTCAGTATGATTCTTGCTGAACAGGGCCGCGTGCTGGAAATTTTCGGTCCGAAGCAGGCATGGCTGACGGGCAGACAAGAGACAGACGGCGAAATGAGCTTAGAGAATCTGATGCCGGAAGAGAGCGTGAGGTGGCTGTTGGAGCGCAGCGCAGCCGCATTGAACGGTGACGGCGTACAGCAGGGCGAGGTCAGTCTTGTTTTAGGCGGCGTAATGCGAACCTTGGCGCTGCGCGTTGCGGCGATGAGTTATACGATGGCGGGGCAGCGCACCGTTGCCGTTACGTTCCAGGATGTGACGGACCGGATTCGCCTGCGCAAAATGGTGCAAAATGCCTACGACAGAAGACGGCGCAGTGAATTTTTCCGTGAATTGCTGCAGGGACGTTATAAGGCAGAAAGTGATTTATACGCGCAGTGCTGGCGTCTTGGCATTGATGCGCAGCGCACCTTTATTCCAATCGTCGGGAAAATCGTGCAGCTGCCGGAAGGAAAGACGCACACGGCCAGTGAGCTTGAACAGCAGTTGCTTCTGGAAGAAATTGTGGAAGCGCTGACCGCGGGGCAGGAAGATTGGATCAGCTGGACAAACGGCGATACAATCGGACTTCTGTACTACGGCGAATCGAGCGAGGCAGCGCAAGCATCTCTCCTGACACTGGAGAGTCGTTTGAAAGGGCAATTTGAGGGCGTTTTGTTGGCTTGGGGAATCAGTGAATGTCTAAATGGTTTGCTGCAACTGCCGAGTCAATATGAGCAGGCGCATGCCGCAGCCATTTTCAATCGCCAGTATCAAGTCGGCGGAATCACGCATTATCAGGAACTGGGCATGGATCAGATCCTGCTATCCTTGCAGGATAGCGAAATAAAGCGTGCTTTTATTCAGCGTCAGTTGGGGCCGCTGCTTGAATATGACGAGCGTAAGGGCACAGAGCTGGTCGGCACGCTGGCGGAGATATTGCGGAACGGCAATCTGAAACTGGTTGCAGATCATCTTTTTTTACATCATAAGACTGTTGTGTTTCGTAAAAAGAGAATCGAAGAGTTGCTGAAGTGTTCGCTTGACTCGTTTGAAACACGGATGGCGTTGGTGACCGCGCTGAAACTTTTGCGTTTGGCTGATCCGGGAAAAAAATAGAGCGAAACTGCTGAGAGAAATCAAACAGTTGTTGGCAAGCAGCACAGCCGATGCGGCGGTGCGCTGATCTTATTGCTGACGCTGTTTGCCCGCAAAGACGAAAGGAAGCGGAGACGATGCTGACGCTGATACAAAAAGATGCATTAACGGAATTATTCAACCTCTATATTCGACAGGCGGCAGACACGTTGACAGAAAGCCTGGAAGTGAAAATCCAGATCCAGCTTTCTAATGCGGAAATAATAACGACGGATAAATGGGACGCTTATTTTAAATTGCATGGCGAAGCACAACGGGGCACGGATGCGGCAACGGCGCATTTTCTAAAAGAGAAGCTAGGCATAAAACCGCTGCGCTTGCGTTTTCCGGCGGGAGAAGCAGGGTGGATTGCTGAGGCTTGTCTAAAGCAGGCGGACGGGGCATTGATTCCTTGCGAAGCGCAGCGGAAAGATCTTGAAGCAGACGTGATCAAAGAGTGGAGCAATGTTGTGTTGAATGCTGTCAGTGAGGGCATAGGAGAATTGCTGGGACGAAGGATCGAATGCGCAATACCGGAGGTGGCGCCGCTTGCTGCATGGGAAGAGGAAAGCAGCAGCGAAAAAGAAGCGGTTATGCAGGCGGTCTTATTGCTGCCGCTACATGTTGTCTTTTTGGCAGCAGAGAGAGAATGTCGGCTGCTGATTACAATGAAGGGGCAGCTGGTTGCTGAAATGGCGCACAAGCTCGAGGAAATTCTGGCAGGTGAAGGAGCCGCTCATGGATATGTGCTTGAATAGTTTGCTGGAAAGTCTGCTGGGGAAAATCGACGGCGGAATCATACTGCTCGACGCAGAACTGAAAATTTGTCACTGGAATGCCTGGCTGGAACGGATGAGCGGCGTTGCGGGCGAAACGGCGAGGCGAAAAATGCTGGCCGAAGTGTGGCCGTCTTTTGGCGAGCGTTTTTACCTGCAAGCGCTGCAAAATGCGTTGCTGAAAGGGCAGAGTCGTTTTTGGGCCGGGCAGTTGCACGGCGATTTGTGCAGCAGTCTTGCGGCAACGAGTGAAGAAAAAGTGTACAATATCCGGATCGAACCCTTGTCGCACTGCGAAGCGCAGTTTATTCTGCTGCAGGTTTCGGATGTGACGCTGCAAACGAAACGGATAGCTCAGCTGCAATACGGCATCCGGAAACTGGCGGCCGATTATGAGGAAGACAAACTGCTGAATGCAAGACGGAACGGTTTTTTTGACCCGCTTACCGGGTTGCATAGCCGTGCGTTATTGGAAGAGAGAATAGATTATGTGTTGGCGCAGGCTGCGCGCGGCGAACAAAAAGTGGGCCTGCTTTGCCTTAAGCTGCCGGATTTTCAAATGCTGACGCAAGAGAAAGGCGCGATATTCATGGAGCGGATCTTGCGGGAAGCGGCGCGCCGACTGGAGTGTTGCGTAAGAAAAAGCGATACGCTGGCCCGCTGGGATGAGGATGAATTTGTTTTACTGCTTTCACATATCAAGCGCAGTGCGGATGCCGGTGTGGTGGCGGAAAATATTTTGCGGGCGTTCAAACCGGTGTGGCGTTTAGAAAAAGAGCGGCTGAAGATAAAAGCGGCGCTTGGCATTCGCATTTTCCCGGATCAGGCCGAGGCGGCACAGGAGCTTTTAGACAAGGCGCGCGCGGAGATGCTTGCCGACACACGGCAATATGAGGTGGTCGAGTAAAAGAAAAATACAGCGCACCCGCAGGCTTGAAGCGGGTGCGCTGTATTTTAGCGACGAAACGGCTGGCCGCGCCGAATAGATGGTGATATAATACATAAGGATTATTGGATGCGTATGCTTTGCTGCTTGCCGTTGACGGCAGCGGGAGGGCCTTTGATAAAGGAGTGTTTGAGATTGATGGAGATTTATTCTGTCATAGAAGATAAGGTGCGCAAGGGGATTCGTTTAAGCCGCGCAGACGGTGTGGCTTTGTTTGCCTGCCAGGATGTGGCTTGGCTTGGCATGTTGGCGGATTTGGTACGTCAGCGCATCA
The DNA here is from genome assembly GCF_030542965.1 of Azotosporobacter soli. NCBI lineage: Bacteria > Bacillati > Bacillota > Negativicutes > Selenomonadales > Sporomusaceae > Azotosporobacter > Azotosporobacter soli. The sequence continues at coordinate 174,502 of NZ_JAUAOA010000006.1, read as the reverse complement.
GCGGCGATTATGTGTATTTCAATGTGAACCGGCATATCAATCTGACGAACATTTGCACGGCGCGCTGTCGTTTTTGTGCATTCGGCTGTGATGCGGACAGTCAGCAATCGTATGAGATGACGAAGGAGCAGGTGCTCGCTATTGCGGCGCAGGCGGCGCAAGATCCGGCGCTGCGTGAACTGCACATTGTCAGCGGGCTGCATCCGACCTGGCCGCTTGCCTATTACTTCGATATCATCGCCAGCTTGAAAGCGAAATTCCCGCATTTGCATCTGAAGGCGTTTACCGCAGTAGAGATTCACTATTTTGCCAAACAGGCCGGAATTACGATTGAGGAGACGCTGCGCCGCTTTAAAGCTGCAGGCGTCGATTCGTTGCCCGGCGGCGGAGCCGAGATTCTGTCGGATCGGGTGCGCGAGCAGCTTTGCCCGAATAAGGCCAACAGCGAGGAGTGGCTGGCTGTCGCGAAAGCGGCGCATCAAATGGGCCTGCGCAGCAACGCCAGCATGCTGTACGGACATGTGGAAACGATGGAAGAACGGGTGGACCATTTGTTGGCGCTGCGCGAGCTGCAGGATGAGACCGACGGTTTCCAGACCTTTATCTGTTTTCCGTTTCATCCGAAAAATACGGAATTGAATGAAGCGGTGCGACGCACATCGCTTTGGGATGAAATGAAAACGATGGCGATATCACGTTTGCTGCTCGATAATTTCCGGAACATAAAAGCCTACTGGGTCATGCTGACGCTGCCGGTTGCGCAATTGTCGCTGGGCTTTGGCGCAAATGACATCGACGGCACGGTAAGCGAGGAAAAAATCATTCATGCGGCAGGCGGCAAAGCGGAGACGAGCCTGAGCCAGGCCGCGATCATCCGGACGATTCGTGAAACGGGGCGCATTCCGGTGGAGCGCGATTCGATGTATAATATCATCAGGGTGTTGGAATAAAGTAAAGCGGCCCTAGGGCCGCTTTTTTCTGTAATGAAAAGAGGAATTTGCAGGGGCATTTTAACACGAAGAAGGGCAGAGTAAAAGAAAGGGGGGGAAGGGCATGAGCAGCAGAGCGGTGGTAGTGGAAGCCAAAGGATTGCGCAAAAGATATGGCGGACTGGAAGCGCTAAAAGGCATTTCGTTTTCGATTCAGGCGGGCGAATGTTTCGGCTTCCTGGGACATAACGGCGCGGGAAAATCGACGACGATGCGGATGATCTACGGTTTGTCGAAACTGGAAGAGGGCGAACTGACGGTGCTCGGAAGCGCGGTAAACGGATTGACTTCGGCTGCGGTGAAGGGCAGATTGGGGATTGTGCCGCAGGAAGATAACCTGGATCCGGATCTGACGGTGCTGGATAATTTGATCGCTTATGGCGGTTATTTTGGGTTGAAGGCCAGCGAAGCAAAACAGCGCGGCCTGGCCTTGCTCGACTTTATGGGAATCGGCGAGAAGCGCGACGCGCCGGTGGAAACGCTGTCCGGAGGCAATAAGCGGCGTCTGGTCATCGCGCGCGCGCTGATCAATAAGCCGGAATTGCTGATTCTCGATGAACCGACGACCGGACTCGATCCGCAGGGAAGAAGGCTTGTCTGGCAGAAGCTGCGCCGCCTTAAAGAAGAGGGCGTCACGATGATCCTGACGACGCATTACATGGAAGAGGCGGAGCAGCTTTGTGATCGACTCGTTTTGATGAACGACGGCGAGATTCTGGCCGAAGGAACGCCGGAGGATTTGGTCAGCAAACAGGTCGACCCGTGCGTCATCGAGGTCAGGGCGCCGCTCGAAAGTCTGCCGGAACGGATTGAAGAAGCGGTGCTTTCGATTGGCGGTCGTCCGGTTTATCTGGCGGAAGGACTGTTTATCTTTGCCAAAGACGGCATTAAAGTCTGGCGGGAATTGGAATCGATCGGCTTGCCGCAGGCGAATTGCTATATGCGCGCGGCCAACTTAGAAGATGTGTTCCTGCAATTGACCGGCAGGCGAGAGGAGGGGTAGCGATGGTCGCGCTTGCGATTTTACGACGCCATATGATCGTTTTTCGGCGCAATTGGTGGTCGAATGTGATGATGAACTTTTTGGAGCCGTTCATGTATCTCTCGGCGATGGGCTTTGGTCTCGGCGCGTTTGTACAGGAAATGGACGGCATGAGTTATGTGCAGTTCATGGCGCCGGGCATGGTTGGCGCGTCGGCGATGTGGGCGGCCACGTTCGAATGCACATATGCCAGCTTTATCCGGCTGCATTTTCAAAAGACGTTTCATGCGATCCTGGCCGGCCCGGCTACGATCGGCGATATCGTGCTCGGCGAAGTGCTGTTCGGGATGGTGAAAAGCGTGGTCTTCGGCATGATCATTATGCTGGTGATCGGCGTATTGGGGCAGCTTCAGTCGGTCTGGAGTCTCTTGATACCGCTCTTTTTACTCTTGCCGGGCGCGGTGTTCTCCCTTCTGGCCCTGTCCTATACGGCGTGGGTAGGCCATATCGATTATATGAATTATTATATTACGCTGGTGATTACGCCGATGTATCTGATTTCGGGCATTTTTTTCCCGGCCAATACATTGCCGCTCTGGCTGCAGTATCTGAATTGGTTCAATCCTCTTTTTCACAGCGTGGAGGTATGCCGGGCGCTGGCGACGGGACGAATCAGCGCTGATCTCTGGCTGCACGCGCTGGTCTTGGCGCTCGGAACGCTTCTCTTTTGCCGTTTGCCGGTCCGTCTTTTGGAAAAGAAAATCATCAGCTAAGGAAAGGCGGAGACTGTCGACAAAACGAAATCAAGTGGGACGTTTTCTACACGAAGAGTTGAAGAAGGGAAGATCGGAAGGATTTTTAAATTCTTCTTCCTTTCTTCCCAACGGGCCGATACGAGCGGCCCGCTTCGCCTCTTCGTGTTATCGCATTCTATTTTTCAATTCTCTACACTCTGCGCCGCTGCCTTTTTAAAAAGGCAGCGGCGCAGGCTATTTCGGATTTTTTTCTAAAAAAGAACCGCAATTGATGCAAAATTTTGCGCCGACGTTGCCCAAATGGCCGCAGGTCTTGCAGAGAATGCGGTTTGTTATGGGCAAAGGTGCGGCTGCGGCCTCCGTATTGGCGGCGGCCGTGCAAAGAGCGGCAAGCCAAGCCGTCATGTTTTCCTCTAAAGCCGCGCAGGTCAGGGCTTGATGTCGGAAGGTGAGCTGTGCAGCGCTGGCGGGTGAAAACGAGAAAAGATGGTTGCTTTCCTGACTGGCAAGAAAAAAGAAACGCGCGAGACTGGAAAGACCGTTTTCGCCGAGCGTCATCGCTTCGCAGCCGAGCGGCGCGAGAAGGGAGCGCTGCAGTTCGCGGCACAGGCGCTGACCTTGCGGGCCGAGCTGCAGCGTAGCCTTGCTGTGCGAAGAGAGGAAACCCAGTTCGAACGCCGTTTGAAAGGCTTGTTCGGATAACTGCGGTTCTGTTTGCGGCAAACCGGGCGTCAGCGCCAGCAAGGCGATGCTCAGCCAGCGAAAGTCCTGCTTGCTCCAAGCGGCATGCAAATGGCTGCGCAGCGTTTCCTCACTGAGGGCAAAAGCGTCGGCCGTTTCATAGCGCAGCAAAGCTTCGAGTTCGAGACGCCGGTAGCTGTCTACGGTTTGCAAAAGGCAAAGCAGCGTCGGCAGGCCAAACGCATGCGCGCTGAGCGCGGGCTGCGCAGTGAGTGCAACGCGAGCGAAATTTTGCAGCCACCAGGCTATGTAATCGGCAGCGCTTGCGAAATAGAGCAGCGTCAGATTTTCTTCCGGCGAAGGCAAAAGGACGACGAAGGCTTGATTGCCGTTGCCGGGACTGCCGTAGGCCGTTATCGAACGCCAGCTTGGATCGCCTGTGGCCTGGCGATATTCGAGACGCAAACGCGGCTGTGCCAGAATCGCCAGCGCGGCTTGAAAATCCGGGCGCAGGGAAAGGGAACGCGTTTCAACGGACAGAGGAAGCGGCAAAGCGTCGAGCGTGAACGGCGAGAGTGCATTTAAGGGAATCTGGCGCAGTGCGAAAAGCTGCTCTTTCTTGAGCTGAAAGGACAGAACGGATTGTGAATTCATGCGCGGGCTCCTTTCAAAAAAAATAAAAGAAAAAGACTGAATAGTCAAAAATAATGTTGCAATCTGTCAAAGTTTATGCTATTCTCTAGACAAGCACCATCCTTATAGTAAAGACAGGTCCACAGGATTGCCCAGTGTCGAGGAACTCATCATTCCAAGTCTGTGCAGGTTGTAACCAGTCCCGGGGTAGTGTGTTTTTTATTCCGAACAAAAGGCGAGTGATCCGAAAAAAGATTTTAGGATTCTTAAATGGAGGGCTGCTCATTTATTTATCAACGAGTCTATAAGGATGGTCGCTAGTGAAAGAAGCTCCCGTAAGGGAGCTTCTTTTTTGCGCCAAAGCGCCGACTAGGCCAGCGTGGAAAGGAGCAGATGGCCGCAAGCGGCATTGGTGGCCACAGGAACATCATGGACGTCGCAGACGCGCAGCAACGCGGTGATATCCGGTTCGTGCGGCTGCGCAGTCAACGGATCACGCAGAAAAATGACTAGCTGTACCTGTCCGGTCGCAATCTGTGCGCCGATCTGCTGGTCGCCGCCGAGCGGGCCGGAGAGATAGGCGGTTACGGCAAGATCGGTATGTTCCTTGATGATTCGCCCGGTAGTGGCGGTTGCGATTAAATTGTGGCGACTGAGAATGGCAGCATGCGTCTTGACGAAATCAAGCATCAGATCTTTCTTGCGGTCATGTGCAATGAGTGCAATGGTCTTCATACGGCACCTACCTTATCGATTAAAATCAAAACAACTGCCTCTATCATATCGTACTTACGGGTGAGAGGAAAAGAGGGGAGCGCGATAATTTTCGCGCGCGGGTGCAGAAGGGAGAAAATAATGGAAAAAAAGAATGCAATCGCTAAAGCGAAGAGCAGGATGAAGGGGAAAAGGCTAGAATATTTATAGTACCGCCAATATGCTGGCGGATAAAAAGGTGTGGCTGAGGGGTGGAACTTGCTATGTTATCGACGCTAGGTGCTTTGTTATTGTTGTTTCACATCCTGTACTTTTACTTTGAACGCCCGGTATTTGCCTGGGGTTTTACAGACTGGTCGGGACTCGCGATCATCTGGGGCCTGGTCTTGCTCCTGGTCGCCGCACTGATGCTGCTGCAAAAATTCAGGCTGTATCTGGCGAAAACACCCTGGGGCGATGTCCTGAAACGCTTTTTTCCGCAGAATTGGCGGGAACATGCCCGCGTCGTCGATATCAGCGAATATCAAAGCGGCGGGACGGCGGTGCGCCGCTATAAAGTGATGGGCGCAGTCGGCGTATTCCTGCTCGGGCTTGGCATATGTAACGCCGTCGTATTTCCGCTGGTGACCAGTGCACCGCTTTTTTACAGTCAGGCCTACCGCAGTCTGTTAGGTGAGGTCAGAGAAAGCTCGTTTTCCAGTGACGTCGAACCGATCAATCTGAGCCAGATCCGGATTGTGGATGAGGAAACGGCACGTAAGCTCGCCGACAAAAAGATCGGCGAAGTTCCGGCGCTCGGCAGTGAAGTGCAACTCGGCGAGATGGTGCTGCAGCGTGTGCGCGACAAACTGTACTATGTGGCGCCGCTCGAACATCGTGGTTTTTTTCAGTGGCTGTCCAATTATAAGCAAGGCAGCAAAGGTTTTGTTTTAGTTTCGGCAACGAATCCGCAAGATGTGAGGCTGGTGCAAAACAGCTACATCAAATACCAGACGAGAGGCTTCCTATTTGATTATTTACCGCGCTATCTCTATGCGAACGGCTTTGTTAATGTTGGGATGACCGATTTTTCCTTTCAAATTGACAATGAGATGACGCCGTTTTGGGTCGTGACGCTCTATAAGAATAAGATCGGCTATCGCGGCGGCGATGCGGTCGGCGTCGCTACGGTCAATGCGCAGACCGGCGAAATAGCACGCTATGATATGGAAAATATTCCGCCCTGGATTGTACGGGTGCAGCCGGAAGAATTTATTTTGCGCCAGATTCAGGACTGGGGCGAATATGTAAATGGATTTTGGAATAGTATTTTTGCCAAGGTGGGAACGATGAAACCGACCGGGCGGGAAATGCATCTGATTTACGGCAATGACGACAAGATATATTGGTATACGGGGATTACGTCATCAGGCAAGGACGAAAGCACGGTCGGCTTTATCATGGTCAACTCGCGTACGAAGGAGGCGAAATGGTACAAGGTCGCTGGCGCGGATGAATCCGGCGCGAAGAAGTCGGCGGAAGGCCAGGTGCAGGAAAAAGGCTATCGGGCCGGATATCCTATTTTGTATAATATCTATGGCGTGCCGACATACATATCGCCGCTCAAAGATAAGGAAGGACTGCTCAAAGCGGTGGCCTTTATTTCCGTGGAAAACTACACGCAGGTCGGCGTCGGGGCCGATATTGAAAGTGCGATGCGCAACTACCAGCAAACGTTGGCCAGCAAAGGCAACCAGTTCATTCCCGGCAACGAAATGACGCCGGTCAAACTGCAGGGCAAGGTCAGCCGCGTGTCTACGGTCGTGAAGAATGGCGAATCCTATTTTTACTTCATGCTCGAAGGCGACAATCGGATCTTTGTCGGCACGGTGTCCACTTCACCGCGCCTGCCGCTCGTCAAGGTCGGCGACACCGTGACGGTGCAGGCGAATGACAGCAGCGATACGACGATACCGATCCATCTCTTCAAAGGCGAAAATTACTAGAACGCGAAAGCCTGCCGTTTCTCTTTGGAACGGCGGCTTTTCTTTTGGCGGCGCTGCCGCTATACTGGAGATAAAAGAGCAGAAAAGGCGGTGCGGCATGGGCAGCAAACAAGCAAAGGCGACAGTGGTTTTGGCATTGTCAGGACTTGGCGTCTTGACGGCCTATCCGTTTCAGGCCAGTTTTTCCGGCGGACTCTTGACCGCCGGTTTTACGGCGGCGACGGTCGGCGGTTTGGCCGACTGGTTTGCGGTCGAAGCGCTGTTTCGCAAACCGCTGGGCATTCCCTATCGAACGGCTGTAATTTCCCGCAACCGGCAGCGGATTTTTCAATTGCTGGCGGAAACGGTGCAAAAGGAATTGCTGTTGCCGGAGAAAATCCACCAGCATCTAGCGGAATATGACGTCGTTAAAGCGCTGCTGCGCATAGCGGACGGACGCGGCAGCCATCGCCTGCTGCGCGGTCTTTTATACCGCTTGGTTCGCGACATGCTGCGTCCGGAAAGCGGTGCGGTTCTTGCGCAAAAAGGCGAAGAAATGGTGCGCGAACTGGCCGAACACTGGGCGATTGCGCCGCGCATCATGACGTGGCTACAGGAAATGTCGAAGCGCGAAGAGGATGAGCGCATCATAAGCTGGCTGTTTGGCAAAGCGGCGCGCTGGGGACAAAGTCCGCTGCTGACGGCGGTATTAAATCGCTGGGCGGCGCAGGTGCTTGAAAAATATGGGCAAGGGGGCGCTTTGCGTGAACTGGCGGTCTCTTTTGCCGAACTTGATCCGAAGTTGCTCGGGCAATGGGCGCAGACGGAGCTGCTTCGTTTGCTTACTGCACTGCAGAATCCGCAACATCCATGGCGCATCAGTTGGCGAAAGGAGCGGCTTAGCTGGCTGCAAGAAAAGCAAGGCGATGCGCTCTTTTTGGCGAAACTGGAAGGTTGGAAAGAGCGGCTGCTGGCGAATGCAAGATTGGGCGGGCGGCTGCAGGCGATGCTCGTCGACCGCCGTCAGGCGGTTTGGCTCACCAGGCGTTTATACGGCTGGCTGCGCCAGTATCAAGAACAGCTGCAAAGCGATGCGGGCAAGCGGCAGCAGTTGAACGAAAAAGGAAAGGCCGGCCTCTTGGCCTGGCTGGAGCGCAACCATGAGGAAATCGGCCGGACGGTTCTGCAAAATCTGGAGAAATTCAGTGATCAGGACTTGGTGAAGTTGATCGAAAGCCGCGCCGGGGATGATTTGCAGATGATTCGGATCAATGGCGCCGTAGTCGGCGGCCTGGCAGGCATGGCCTTGTATTTGATCACCTGCCTGTTTTAAAGAAAGGGGAAAGAGGATGGCAAATCGACAATTGGCAAACGGTGCGCTGGCGGTCGCGTTCGGCGTTTTTTTGCTCGCAACGTGGCTGGGGCGCAAAAATCCGGATCTGCTTTTTTTAGAGTGGCTGCGCTGGGCCGCGGAGGCTGCGTTGGTCGGCGGCATCGCCGACTGGTTTGCGGTGAATGCGCTGTTCCGTAGGCCGCTTGGCTTTCCCTGGCATACGGCGCTCATTCCGCGTCACCGTCAACGTGTCACGGAAGCGGTAGCGCAGCTGGTGGAAACGGAATTGCTGAATTTGAAAGCGCTGCGCAGCCGACTCGCGGGCATACGGCTGGTCGAATGGCTGATTGGCGCTGTGGCGGAAAAAGGCATCGTCCATTGGCTGCGTTATTTGCTGACCGCGTTGGCTGGCATGGACAGCACGCGCTGGGGGCGGGAAATCGCGGTCTTATGGCGCAGTCAGGTGCGCGTTTTGCCGCTTGAGGAATGGTTACGCCGCGCTGCGCTTTGGGCGTTGGAAAAGGAACGCTATCGCCAGGGCCTTGCCGTTGCAGCCGATGCGTTGACGAAACTGATGGCGCGGCCTGAGATGGCAGACGAAATTCTGCAGCTTTTACAACGCTGGAAAGAAGCGAAAGAAAACGAGTCCTTCTTAAACAAAATGCTGCTTTGGCTGGGTGAAGCGACCGATGCGGTCAATTTAGAGGCGGCCGCGCAAACGACGCATCAGAGTCTGCTGCAGTTCATCAACGATCTGCAGCAGCCGGAGCATCCGTTATATGACTGGGTGCGTGAACAGCTTCAGGCGTTGGCGGCGGAAGCGGGAGCGAAAAGCGAGTGGCAGGCTTTGATCCGGGACGGACTGCGCAGTTTTCTCGACGGCGAAGCGGCGCGGCATCTGGCAGAGTATCTTTTGGCGCTGCTCGGTCGGACGGATTCGGCGCTTGGCAATTGGCTCGTGCGCCAGGGGGAAGAAAACTGGCAACGCTTTGCGGCGTCAAACGAAGCGAAAGAATGGTTGGAAGAGATTTTACAAGCGGCGTTGCAACGCTTGTTGGAAAGCGAGCATCCGATGATCGGTCGCCTGGTTCGTCTGGTCCTAAATCAGTTCAGCGACGAAGAATTGAACCGTTTCATTGAAGATAAGGCAGGGGAAGATTTGCAGTGGATTCGGGTCAATGGCGTTTTGGTCGGCGCGTTAGCGGGCAGTCTGCTGTTCGGATGTTTGCATTTTATCTATCGGCCATTACTGGCGTTATAAAAGGAGCGGTTTGATGCGCGAACGGCTGTTGGTTTATCTGGCGGTAGTCATAGCGACGATCTGTGAGATCATTGATATGGGGTTGAAGTGGGCGGCGGCAAAGCTGCGTAGATGACGGCTGTGAAAAAGACGCCATCAGGGACAACGGAAGAGTTTATTGCGCGGTGTATATTTTACAATAGAAGAGGGCGAAGAAATAGTGATTGTTTTTGAAAAACAACAAGCAAATGAAATACGAGAGATTAATTTTCATGATGCGGAAATTGCAAAAATTATTTGTGATTATGATGAGGGGACAGTTATGATGCCCATAATTGTGAATAATATTTATAAGCAGAGTGCATTGCTGAAATTTGAAAATGTAGTAAAAGTGGAAGTCAATCGCAAGGAACCATGGGGGGCAGGGAATTACATTTTTGAAGTAAATGTAGAACCGGATGGAGAGGCATATTTTAGCGTTGGATTTTTACTTAATTCGGGCGATGAGATAACTGTTATTGCATCAAAAATGAGCTATGAGGCTATCTCTTAAAGGATTTGTCTGCGTAAGCCGTTCTTTCGTCGATGTTTCTCCAAAACCACTTTTGCAAAACGCGAGCAAGGAATGAGCTATGGCTTCACTGCCAAGTTAAATTTGCTAAGACTGACTAAAAAGGCCTAGAGAAGAGTAGCATCTCTTTGCTCTAGGCCTTTTTGCTTTTTCCGCGTAAAAAGTACCAAAGAAGAAAATTCAAAACTGGACGGTTAAAAAAGCAACAAACTGTCCGTTGACGACAGGCCGGATAAAGAGTAAATTGACAATGTAAGTCCCATGAAGATTGCAAAGCTTCAATTAATTTAGGTAAAGTTGAAAACCTTCCTGCAGGAGGTAACCGGATGTTGCTATTGGAAATTGATGAGCAAAGCCGTAAACCACATTATCAGCAAATTGTCGAACAGATTCAGGAGAAAATAGAAAATCAAATGCTGCCGCCGGGAGAAAAATTGCCGTCGACGCGACGCTTGGCGGAACATCTGGGGTTGCATCGTTCGACGGTGGCCAGCGCGTATCAGGAATTGTGGGCGCTTGGCTTTGTCGATCTCAGACCCGGCGCTTGCCCGAAGGTGCGCGAACGGATGCAGCTGGCCACCGTTGAACGACGGACGCCAGCCGGCGTGGTCAACTGGTCGGCGATTGCCTCAAAGGCGAGCAATGCGGTCTGGCAGACCAGCCGTGAATGGGAACAAGAGTCCGGGCGTGAGCGAAAGGAAACGGGCATTGATTTTAGCAATCTGAATATTGATTATCGCTTGTTTCCGCTCGATCATTTTCGCTCCTGCCTGAATCAGGCGATCAGGGAACATGGTTTGCAGCTCTTGGGATACGGCGAACGGGCCGGTTTTTCGCCGCTGCGCGAGTATATCGCGCGGCACTTGCAAGGCCATGGCATTTCGGTGACGGCGGAAGAAATCCTGATTACCAATGGCTTGCAGCAAGGGATCGATCTGGTGTTTCGCATGATTGCGGAACCGGGCAAGGCGGTGGCGATCGAGTCGCCTACGTATTCGGAAATCATTCCGCTGCTCCGCTTTTGCGGTTTAAAGCCGATCGAAATTCCGATGCGTTCTGACGGCATGGATCTTGACGTCTTGGAGCAAGCGATCGCCAGAGAAAAACCGGTGCTCGTTTATACGATGCCGAATTTTCAAAACCCGACCGGCGTCAGTACGAATCAGGCGCACCGGGAACGGTTACTCTCGATTTGCCAGCAACATCGCATCCCGATCTTAGAAGACGGTTTTGAAGAAGAAATGAAATATTTTGGCCGCGTCGTGCTGCCGATCAAGTCGATGGACAAAGAACAGTTGGTCATTTATTGCGGCACGTTTTCCAAGGTCTTGTTCCCCGGCGTGCGAATCGGCTGGATTGCCGCCGATAAAGAGTGCATTGCCAGGCTGATTTCGATTCGCAGCTTCAGCGACTTGTCATCGAGCATGATTTTGCAGGCCGGAATCTATGATTTTTGTCAAAACGGCCATTATGAACGTCATATCAGCAAGATGCATCGCTTGTTTCGCAAACGGATGCAAACGATGCTCGAAGTGCTGCAACGCGAGATAAAACCGGCTTGGGCCAGTTGGCGTGAACCGAGCGGCGGTTACTTGGTCTGGCTGAAACTGGCGGAGTTGAAGGGGAAAACGCCCGACTTACCGGAAATTTTGCGTCGCCACGGCGTGCATGCGGCTTTCGGAGACAGCTTTTTTCTTTCCAAGAGCGCCGATCTTCACTTGCGCCTTTCCATCTCGCAGCTCAACGAGGCGGAAATTGTCCGGGGGATCGAGTGTTTGGCGCAGGCGCTGGCGGAAGTGTATGGCTAACACAAGACAAGAAAGAAATTTGAGGAGGAAATCAATATGGAATTAGGAACGTTTCGGGTAAAAGCAGGTCTGGCGGAAATGCTCAAAGGCGGCGTGATCATGGATGTCACAACGCCGGAACAGGCGAAGATCGCGGAAGCGGCCGGCGCCTGCGCGGTTATGGCGCTGGAGAGGGTGCCGGCGGACATCCGCGCGGCGGGCGGCATCGCGCGCATGGCGGATCCGACGATCGTGCAGCGGATCATGGAAGTGGCGACGATTCCGGTGATGGCGAAGGCGCGCATCGGACATTTCGTCGAGGCGCAGATTCTGGAAGCGCTGGGCGCGGATTATATCGACGAAAGCGAAGTGCTGTCGCCGGCCGACGATAAGTTTCACATCGACAAGAGCCAGTTCAAGGTTCCCTTCGTCTGCGGTGCGAAGAATCTGGGCGAGGCGCTGCGCAGAATCGGCGAAGGTGCGGCGATGATCCGCACGAAAGGCGAACCGGGTACCGGCAATGTCGTCGAAGCGGTAAAGCATATCCGGATGGTGATGGGCGAAGTACGGCAATTGCAAAATCTGCCAGACAATGAAGTGGCCAATTTTGCGAAAAATATCGGCGCGCCGCTCGAACTGGTCTGGGAGACGAAGAAACTGGGCCGTCTGCCGGTCGTCAATTTCGCCGCCGGCGGCATCGCGACGCCAGCCGATGCGGCGCTGATGATGCAGCTCGGCTGCGACGGAATTTTTGTCGGATCCGGCATTTTCAAATCCGGCGACCCGGAAAAACGGGCAAAAGCAATCGTCGCTGCGACGACTTATTACAATGACCCAAAAATTCTGGCCGAAATTTCCAAGGATCTGGGCGAAGCGATGGTTGGCATCGGCATCGATACGATTCCACCGCATGAACGGATGCAAGATCGCGGCTGGTAGGAGGCGAAAGTTGATGAGAATCGGAGTATTGGCTCTGCAGGGAGCATTTCGCGAGCATTGCCGGATGCTCGAAAAGTGCGGCGCTGAAACGCGCGAGGTGCGCAAGGCAGAAGAGCTCGACGGGCTTGACGGTCTGGTCATTCCAGGCGGCGAAAGCACGACGATGGGCAAGCTGATGACCGAGTGGGGCTTGCTGGAGCCGATCCGCGCCAAAGCGGCGCAGGGTTTGGCGATCTATGGCACCTGCGCCGGCATGATCCTATTGGCGAAAGACATTGCGAACAGTGAACAGCCGCGCCTTGGTCTGATGGATGCGACGGTCGTGCGCAATGCGTTCGGGCGGCAGCGCGAAAGTTTTGAGGCGGATCTGACGGTGAAAGAAATTTCGCCGCAGCCGATCAAGGCGGTTTTCATCCGGGCGCCGTATATCGAAGCGGCGGGCGCTGGCGTCACCGCGCTGGCGAAGGTCGGCGAGAAGATCGTCATCGCCCGGCAGGGTAAGTTGCTGGCGACCGCTTTTCATCCGGAACTGACGCAGGAAGAAAGCGTGCATCGTTATTTTTTACAGATGATTCAGGAATAAAAAAACAGCAGGGCTATACCGAAAAAATCGGCATGGCCTTGCTGTTTTACGTTCGCTACTTGAAAGAGTAAAAGAAAGATTAAAAAACTTCAAAAATATTTATTGTCGTGTTTGGTAATGCTATGATTAGGAAAGTGAAATAGTTCTAAAGTCCTAGGTTGCGGGATGCGATGGCTGTGGCAATCGCGGCCCCGATGCCGGAACCATCTTTGCTGAGTGCGGTCGTGATTTTCTGCGGCGCAGCCGCAAAGAGTTCGCTCAGCGCCTGGTCGATGAGCGTTGCATATCCGGGCGTCTTTTCGTAGAGCGAGCCGTCGACCGCGATATGGTGGCAGCGCGTGAGCTGCGGGTCGATGTGCAGCAGGATGCCGGCGTAAGTTGCCGCGGCCAGTCTAGCCGAACGTTCGACGACTGCGGAGGCCAAGGCGCGAAAAACCTGACGGTCGGCGAGCGTCGAGCGGCGCAGCTGCAGGCCATCTAGCACGGCGCGGATCTCAGACGCATCGGCGCTTTGGTCCGCTAAGAAGAAGGACAAATGCTCCGTGCCGAGGATGCCCGGCGTTTTGAGGCGCGGCGCATCGCTGCTTTCCGAAAGCAGGCCTGCCTCAAGCAGCTCGACCGCGAGCTGGCGCGCCAATTCGCCAAGATAGCGACCGGAGAGCATTTTTTCCAGACGACCGATGCGTGGTTGCTCGCTCGCCGCATTCAGCCTGTCGTCAAAGACGGTGAAAGGGAGCTTGTCAAAGTTGCCGGATTCCATATTGACGATCATCGGCTGATCTGTCTGACGCGGCGAAGGTTCCACGTAAGCGGTGTTGTGTCCGGTACCGCAAATCGAGCCGATATCGGTCGCCGGATTGCCGTAGGCGGCGGCTAAGAGCGTGCCGACGGTATCGTTGAGCAAGGCGACGGGATGAACGTTGTCTAATCCCTGGCGCAGCAGCGCGGCGCGCAGCAGTTGGTTGATCTCCTGGCCGACGACGCCGCCGGTCTCGATTTCCTTCGTCCAGTGCAGCAAGACGCCTTCGTTGAGCGCGGTTTGGCGGATCGGAAAGGAGAACGTGTGGCCAAGCGTATACGTGATGCCGGGCTCAACGAGCGCGCCGATCAGCGTGGCGATGAAATCGAACAGCTCTCGGCCGTCGGCCTGGCGGGACAGATAGTCGTAATGTCCGGCCGGATCGGTGAGCGGTTTGCTGCAGCGGTCGCTGATGCGAAACTTTCCCTGGCCGGACAGCTCCGCCTTTAGGATGCGCAGATTGGTCCCCCCGAAATCGAGCGCAAGAAAAGAACCGCATTCCTGACCGTCTGGCAAGCCGAGAAAAGAAGGCAACATTTTTAATGAACTCTCTTGTTCCATAAGACCAGCTAACATTTCCTGGTGAAAGGCACGCGCGACTTTTAACAGGTCGGCGCTGGACAGGGTGAAAGGAGCAAGAATGTTTTCTAAAGCAAGGCGTAGATGCGTCATGAGCGGCCTCCCCAAAACATAAAATAAATTACTATTATTATAACACATTTTACCAATGCCGCAGGCGGAGAGAAAAGAATGAAAAAACAGATTCTTCTTTCATTGAAGCGGAATAAAATGGCAGGAGTGAGTAGCATTATGTCGAATCTACTCAACACGGACTATATTATAAAAAATGAAGTGATAGGGGGAGCAGAATGAATTTACGAGCGAAATTATTGTTCAGTGTAGTGGCAGCGTCTACGATCGCGTTGATTGTCGTATCCGTAATGGGTTATTGGAATGCCAAAACGCAGGTCGTCCAGGGTATTAACGGACAAATGACCGCGATCACCGATGCCAACGTCAAAGAGCTCGACGGCTGGATCATGAGTCAGGCGCGCACGATACAGGATGCGGCCAACACCATCAACACCGTGGTGCCGAACGGCGACATTCCGGCGGGTTTCGTGACGCCGGACAAAGCGAACAAGGCGCTTAGCGACATGTATGTCGGCATGGAATCAGATGGAAAGTTCATCGACGGTTCAGGATTCACCCCCCCGCCGGGCTTTGACCCGCGCAAGCGCGCGTGGTATCTGGCGGCCGTGAAGGCGAACGGATTGACATTCAGCGAACCATATATCGACGTGCAAACGAAACAATATGTGGTTTCGCCAGCATTGCCGGTGAAAGACGCCACAGGAAAATTGCGCGGCGTTATTGGCGCGGACGTACTGCTGACGACGTTATCGGAACAAGTGAAAAAAATGAACCTTAACGGCAAGGGATATGGATTTATCATCGATCAAAGCGGAACCTTCCTGGCGCATCCGGATGAAAAAATGGTCACGACCAAGATCACGGAAAACGATGCGACGAAAGAAATGGGCAAAGTGATGTTGGCGAACGGCACCGGATTGTATTCGTATGAATACCAAGGCATAGCCAAGTTTATGGCCTACGAGAAGATTCCATCCACGGGTTGGATTATCGGTATTACCGTGCCGGAAGGCGAAGTGTATGGTGACCTGGCTTCGCTGCGCAACAAATATATCATGGTCAACATTGTGGTCATTTTGTTGATGAGCGGTATGGCAATCGTGCTGGCGCGCAAGATTACCGGTCCGATTATTGAACTGACCGATAATGCCAAGAAACTGGCTGCTGGAGATCTTACCGTCCGGGCTAAGGTAAACGGACAGGATGAAGTGGCCACGCTGGCGAGCGCATTTAACCAAATGGCGGATAACTTGCGCAACCTGATCAAAGAAATCAACGGTTCGGCGCAGTATCTCAGCAGTTCCTCGGAAGAGATGAAGCGCAACGCCGATGAGGCGGGCCAGGTTTCCGAGCAGATTGCCATTACGATCACTCAGTTGGCGCAGGATGCGACGCATCAGGCGCAAATCGTACAAGACGGTGCGCGCATGGTCAATGATATGACGCAGTCAATCAACATCATTACCGGAAATGTCGCCAGTTCGAGCCGTACGGCCGATCAGGTTAAGGAAGCGGTTGTGGTTGGCAGTCAGGCGATTGGCAGTCAGGCGGATCTGATGGATGCGAACCAGAAAGCCGCCGCGAATGTTGAGCAGGCTATGGCGGCGCTGGCTGAAAAATCGCAGCAAATTGGACAAATTGTTGAAGTTATCAGCAGCATTTCAGGACAGACCAACTTATTGGCGCTGAACGCGGCGATTGAAGCGGCGCGGGCCGGTGAACACGGCCGCGGTTTCGCGGTGGTCGCGGAAGAGGTGCGTAAACTGGCGGAACAGACTTCGGCCTCCAGCCAGGAAATTGCAACGCTGATCCGCGACATTCAAGCAGGCACGGAACAGGCAGTCAAAGAAATGGCCAATGGCGCGGGAATTGCCAAAGACTTGGAAAATTCAGCCGGTCAGAGCCGCGAAGCGCTTGAAAAAATCAGCAGCGCGGTACGTGAGATCGTAGCCCAGATCCAAAAAATTGCGACGGAAGCGCAGCAAGTGGACGGCAAGGCTGGTGAAGTTTCGAAAGCGATTGCGGAAGTCGCCGGCGTCGCGGAAGGCTCGGCTGCAGCGACCGAAGAAGTAGCCGCTTCGACCGAGGAACAAACGGCGACCGTGCAATCGATCGGTCAGGAAGCGCAAAAGCTGCAGCAGCAGGCAGAAAAGTTGAAGCAAGAAGTATTGCAATTTAAAATCTAGCACCGGATTCGTTTGCTGCACATGAATTTCACAGGGAACTTTTTCCAGATTGGCAGGGATATGCCGGGAGATGGGGAATATACTTCAATACGAATCGGAAAAATTTAATGACGGCGGTGACTGCTATGGAAAAGAAAAAGGTACTCATTGTCGATGACTCTCCGTTCAGCCAGAGAATCATTAAAGATGCCTTGAAGGGTTCTGCGTTTGAAGTCTGCGCGGCCGCGGATACAGGGACGCTGGCGATTGAAGAGTTTCGCAAGCAGCGTCCGGATTTGGTAACGATGGATATGACGCTGCCGGACATGGACGGCCTCGATTGTTGCAACGAACTAAAAAAAATCGATCCTGACGTGAATATCGTGGTGCTTAGCGCGATGCGTGACCAGAAGCTGATCGCCAGAGGCACGATGATTGGCGTGAAGGAGTTTTTGCAAAAACCGGTAAAGCGAGAGGAGTTGCTGTCCGCGATGGAAAAAGTGCTCCACCAAGAAGGAGAGGGATTGTGTTTGGTAGATCGTGAGTGGTTAGGTTATTTTGACGCGGCTTTCCGCAAGAATATTAAAGATATGGCGGGGCTCGAATCGACGATTTCGGTGCAGACCGATGTCGGGACAAAATTTATTTCGCACGGCCTGGCGATTATCGTCGGGCTGACCGGCACGACGCAGGGACGGGTCATCGTCGATATGGCGACCGATGTAGCGGAACGTTTCGCCTCGAAGATGCTGGGCGGCGATGCCGCCTCGGAAGACGACCAGATGAACAGCGTGGCCGAATTTGCCAACATCATCGCCGGACACGGCGTATCGCGAATCAACAACATTAACAGCCAAAACGATATGGATATGCGTTTGACGCCGCCCAGCATCTTGCTGGGGGAAAATCTCAGCATCATCAATCCGAAACTGTCCTCCTGCACCATCACGGCAGAGACATCGGTCGGGCTGATACATATGAATGTCGGCTTTGTTAGGGGGCGGTAAGCGATGGATGCCAGATATGTAAATCCTTTTATTGATGCGATCACGCATATTATGCCGCAGCTTGGTTTTCAGAATGTGGTGCGCGGCGGCGTAAAGACGGGCGATCAGTTCGTCGAGAGCAAAGGCGTTACGATTCTCGTCGGTTTGACCGATGACGCGCGCGGCAACGTAGCTTACAACATGACGGAAGAAGCGGCGATGAAAATCGCCTCGATCATGATGATGGGCATGCCGGTTACGCAGATGGACGAGATGGCGCAAAGCGCGATTTCGGAGCTGACGAACATGGTGACCGGCAATGCGGCGACAAATTTTGAGAGTCTGGATATGAAGGTCGATATTTCGCCGCCCAGTTTGGTCGTCGGACAAAAGTTCAGGGCCAAGCTCAGCAATGGCAAGTTCCTGATCATTGAGATGGTCGTCGACGGGATTGTGCTGGAGCTGAATGTGGGGATCGATTAGGACAACGAGACACCGGCGCTGGCCGGTGTCTTTTTTCTTAAAGGTATAAAGCAAAAGAGCAATGCGCTTTTTCTTATGTAAAAGCAGGAATATGGCGGAAAAAAGCCAATACATTCAAGGATAAGAGAAGATAAACGAGGAGCGACCGACTATGCAAGAATGCAAAGGCATCGCCGTGCCGCGCCTAGAGGCTTTGGCGGTGAAAAATTACCAGATCCATCAACGCTTGGAAATGCGGGGCTTGACCCCTTATGTCGTGATTGTCGGCGAAAACGGCAGCGGCAAATCAACTTTGTTGGATATTCTGGCATTCTTTGCCGAGTGCATGGCTTATGGCGTCAAAGTAGCGGTGAATCGCCGGGGCGGCTTTGAAGCGTTGCGCAGCAAAGGACAAAGCGGACCGGTCGAGATTGCGATCAAATATCGGGAACGGCCGGAAGCGCCGGCGATCATCTACCATCTGACGATTGACCAGGGACCGGCAGGTCCGTATGTTGCGGAAGAGTGGGTGCAGTGGAAACGCGGCCTGAAGGGAAACATCTGCCGTTTCCTTGAAGCGAAAAACGGCAAATGCGCGGTTATCGGTGGCATTTCACCGCATGAGCAGGATGTGTCGGTCAATGAGGTGCTGGAAAGCAACCAATACTTGGCTGTTGGCATCATGGGACAGTTCAGCCAGTATCCCCGCATCAGCGCCTTACGCAAATATATCCTTAGCTGGCAGGTCGAGCTTAGCGGCCAAGAACGCGTCAGTGGCGGAATCCCGGCAACCTGGCCGGAAAACGGCGAAGCGGCGCGCGCTTTGGCGCGTCTTTTTCCGGAGCGCTTTCAGCATGCGGTCTCTTTCTTGAATGAGCATACGTTATCGGGGCGGCAAATCGGTTTCGGCCCGCTGCAGGAGATGATCCTGGCGGGAGATAAGCTGCCGGGCGGGATGAATAGGGTCTTGGAACGGCTGCTGCTTTTGGCGCAGCCGGAGTTTCACAATCTGATGGCGTTCGAGA
Organism: Azotosporobacter soli; assembly: GCF_030542965.1. Lineage (NCBI taxonomy): Bacteria > Bacillati > Bacillota > Negativicutes > Selenomonadales > Sporomusaceae > Azotosporobacter > Azotosporobacter soli. Next base: position 155,240 of record NZ_JAUAOA010000006.1, on the reverse strand, counting down.
ATCTGGAAGCCGACCTCTATCCGACGCTGCTGAAAGCGTTTCAGCAGGAACACCGTCAGGCGTCGCGCAGCGGACAAGTGTTCAGCGTGACCAATTCGCCGCTGTTGCTCGATGCTTGCCGCAGCGACGAGGTCTGGCTGCTGACGAGCGATGCGCAAGGCGTCAGCGAAGCCTGCCGCGTCGATGAAATGCCAGGGATCCAGCGTGCCGTCGAACAGGGCGCGCTGCTCGGCCAGCTTTGGAGCGAAGGTTATTTTATCGGGAAAAAAGGCTAGCAAGCGATGCGAATTTTCATTGCGATCGAGTTGCCGGAAAGAGAAGAAGACGGATTGCGACAGGTGCAAACGGATTTGGAGAAAATCTGTCAGCGAGGACGCTTCTATGAACGGAGAAATTTGCATTTGACGTTGCGCTTCTTGGGCGAAGCGGCCGAAGCGTGGCTGCCGGAGCTGCGCGGCGCATTAACGCGCACGGTAAGCGGGCAGGAGTCGTTTACGCTGCGCTTTGAAACAGGCGGCACATTCGGCGAACGGGAACCCTGGCCGGTCGTTTGGCTTGGCGTGTCGAGCGAGCAGGCGGCACTTGAAAAATTGCAGCGCCGTTTAGAGGAAAATCTGGCGCTGGCAGGCTTTCCGCTCGAGGAACGCCCGTATCGGCCGCATATCACCTTGGCCCGGCAGGCGTTGTTGAGCAAGGAACAGGTCAGGACGCTAAGCGGCAAGGCTGTGCCGCCGTTTAACGTGACGTCGCTCGCCTTGATGGAAAGCGTTGTGGAAGACGGACGGCGAGTCTATCTGACGCGCGAACGCTTTCCTTTTACCGCTTGCGCGAAGGCGTGAGCGCGGCTGGCAGGATGAAAGAAAACGGACAGAGAAAAGCGCCGCAAACGCTCTTCTCTGTCCGTCTGTTTTTTGTTTGGCTGTAAGTCTTGGCAGTTGGAGCCGGAAGACTTATAATGAAGCGGAGATCGATGCTAAAGGAGAGTGGCGAATGAAGCAAAGACAATGGCTGGCCTTATGCCTGGCGTTCGTATTGTGCCTGGGCGTTGGCGGCTGCAACAAAAAAAACGAACCGTATAAAGAGACGCAGTTTCTCTTGGATACGATCATTGAAATCACCGCATATGGCGCGGACGCACAAGCGGCGGTCAAGGCTGCCATGGAGGAATTTCGCAAGATACAACCGCTGACGGATCATTTTGATCCGGCAAGCCAGATTTCAAAAATAAATCAGAATGCGGGAATCGCGCCCGTTCGCGTCGATCCGGAAGTGATCGGGATGATCCGGCATGCGCAGGAACTGTCGGAAAAGATGGACGGCGCGTTCGATATCAGCGTCGGCGCGCTGACTCGCCTTTGGAACGTCGGACACAACGGCGAGTATGTGCCGGAAGCGGCGGAGATTGAGGCGCTTTTGCCGCTTGTCGATTATCGTTTGATTCAGATCGATCTGGTGCAGCAGACGGTATACCTGCCGAAAAAAGGCATGTATCTCGATTTGGGCGGCGTCGCCAAGGGCGCTGCGCTGAATAATGCGGTCAATGCGCTTAAGGCGAAGGGCATTACGTCCGCGCTCGTCAATGCGGGCGGCGACGTCCGGGTCATCGGGCGCAAGCCGGACGGCAAAGCGTGGCGCATCGGCGTGCAGGATCCGCGCAACAGCGAGGGCGTCATGGCCAAGCTGACGCTCGATCAATGGGATACGCTCGAGACCTCGGGCGACTACCAGCGTTTTTTTATCAAGGACGGAGTACGTTACCATCATATAATCGATCCGAAGACCGGCCGCCAACCGCGTGAGATTGCCAGCGTCACGCTGGTCTATCAGGATTCGGCCGAAGTGAGCGATCTGGCCAGTTCCGGTATTCTAGTGCTTGGCGTAGAGAAAGGTCTGCAGGTTTTGCAGCGCTTTCCCGGCGTGGAGGCGATCATCATGACGACCGATGGACGATTGATTACGACGCCGGCCCTTGCCGGAGCGGTCGGGCAATAAAAAGAGGCTGCTTCAGTCAGACGTCAAGAGTCCATTTTGAGGCAGCCACTTCTTATTCAACTTGATTTGCTCAATCCTTCCAGTAACTGACGCGCTTTTTGCACGCCGTTTTCCGTGACCCAGACATTGCGCAGATTGGAAAACCAGACGCCTTCGCCATCTGTCGTCGGCTGAGAGATGAACGCGCCGGTGATGTAACCGGCATCCTGCAGGCTCAAAATGGTCTGCGCGAAAGAGGTCATTTCAAGCTGAAACATATCCGGCGTCAGACGGGACATATCCGAGTCATCCTTGGCCTGTTCATCGCATAATTCGAGCAATAAGCGCTCCGCGTTGTTCATGGCGCAGTCACCAACCTTTCCAGATGAAATATTATCTGAGTATTCGGCAAGCGGGGCTTTGAATCCTGCAAGAAAAAGGAAGTCGCGATTGAAGCGCGACAGCGCTGTTCAAAAGAAAGAGAAAGCGAGGCAAGATACGATGAGAAAGATGATTTACCCGGCGATCGTAAAACAGCAGGAGACCGATCTGCTGCAGATCCGCTACCCCGATTTTCCCGGTTGCTTCAGTACGGCCGCCAGCGACGCGGAAAGTTTTCAAGTGGCGGGCAGCTGGCTGCGCGAACACATCACGGCCATTGCGGAAGCCGGCCTACCGATTCCCGCACCGGGCAAGCTCTCTACGATCGATTTGGGCGTGGAAGAGTCGCTGATTTTTGTCGAAGTGCTGCGGCCATAGGAAAAACGTTGCAGATGAGGTGAAAAAATTGGAAGAGCAAAAGAAAGTCGTCTGTATGCACTGCCAGTTTTTTTTTAATACCTGGGAAGCGGCCTGTCCATACGGCTGTCGCGCACTCGGTTTCAAAAGCCCGCGGCCACCGTCGGAAGTGGTTCGGCAAGCGTCGGGGCAGGAGTGTATGAGCTATTCACCCAAGCGCCAAGCGCCTTCGTAGGGCTTTTTCTGACAGGAACTCTGTACCATAGCGTCGAAAGAAAAACGTGGTTCCGGATAGAGTCAGGAAATAGGGGGCGAAACAATGGTACAGGGGACAAAAGGTTGGGGTATGAAGGCGCGGCTTGTCGCGGCATTTCTCGCAGTAACGCTGGTGCCGCTTTTGGTTATCGGCATCTTTATGGATTTTGCGATAAAAAAGCAGACGCGCGAAGATTTCTTAAAGTCGACGACGCGCGAAATCAGCCAGGTCGACCATGGCATCCAGCTGTTTTTTGACGGCATGAAAGAAAATACGCGTTTAATGGCCGATGATCCGCTGACGCGTCGCAGTGACGGAAAGATCAGCGTCTATATCGACAAAAAAGGCGGCGCGGACGGCATGGTGGCGATGACGCCGCAGGAAAACGGCGGCTATGAGGCGGAGTTGTACGGTTTGATGCAGCGTTTTGCCAAGAGTCACCCGACCGTATCGGTCATTTCTTTTGGTACGGCGGACGGCGGTTATTTGCAATGGCCGGCGGTACCGCGCAAAGGCGGCTACGATTCGCGCAGCCGTGACTGGTATAAGGATTCGACGGCGAAAGCGAACGAAGTGATTGTCGCCGATCCGTTTCTCACTTCGAAAGGCGTGCCGACGGTGGGCATCTTCGCGACCGTCAAAGATAACTTCGGCGGCGTACGCGGCGTGCTTGGCTTTAATATCGACCTGCCGGTCATCACGGAAATGGTCAAGAACATAAAGATCGGCGAACGCGGCTATGTGATGCTGCTCGATGCCAAGGGCACGATTATTGCGCAGCCGAAAAAACCGGAACTGAGCTTTAAACCGGTCAAAGAGATGAATGTGGCGCAGTTCGCTGATGTCGGCAAGCTGACGGACAGCAACTTCGAAGTCACGATCGACGGCGTCGAACATTGGGCGAATGTCTATACGTCGCCGTCAACCGGCTGGAAGTTCATTGCGCTGGTGGAGAAAAGCGAACTGATGGCCAGTGCGCAAAAAATGCGCCAGGTGATGCTCGGCGTTGCCGTAGTGCTGTTGCTCCTGATCATCGGCGCTGCGGTTGCGGTCGCCGGACAATTTTCCCGTCCGATGGAAGAGGCGGTACGACAAATGGCTGAAATGGGCGGCGGCAATTTCCGTCTGCCGATCGAAGGCCGCTTGAAAAGCCGTCAGGATGAACTGGGGCGCTTGTTTCAGGCGATGGAAGCGATGAAAAACGATATTCGCGTGCTGATCGGTCAGGTGCAAAGCGTCGCGCACAATGTGGGCGGCGTCGCACAGACGATGGATCAGGTAACGACGCAGACCGGCGGTTCGATTCAGGAAGTGGGTTCGTCGATCAGTGAGATCGCCCGCGTCTCGGCGTCACAGGCTAAAGAACTGGAAGCCGGCGTTGTGCGGATCAATGAAATGGCGGACGATGTCGCGACGGTTGCCGTTTATACGCAGGAAATCCACCAGGGCTACGGCGAAATGAACCGCCTGAGTACGCAGGTCGGCGGCATCGTCAACAATCTGACGAAACGGACCAGTGAAGGACAGCAGGCGATCGGCGAGCTCAATGTGACCGTCGTGAAGGTCAATGAAATGACGGCGCAGATCGGTACGATCACCGACATGATCCAGCAGATCGCCGACCAGACGAATCTGTTGGCGCTCAACGCCTCGATCGAGGCGGCTCGGGCTGGCGAGCACGGTCGCGGGTTTGCCGTGGTCGCGGAAGAAGTCCGCAAACTGGCGGAACAATCGTCCGATGCGGCGTCGAACATCAAGAATCTGATTCAGGATGTGCAGCTGCAGTCGAGTACCGCCGTTGACGCGATGGGCCGTGCGCGCAGCGTGGTGCAGGATCAGGAAACGGCGGTTGCGGAAACCGGGCATATCTTTGCCGAGATCGCCGCATCGGTCACGGCGATGAGCCGCAAGGTCGGAGAGATCGAAGACTGCTTTAGTGCGATGCGCGTCAAGAGCAACGAAGTCGTCGATGTCTTCAGCAGCATTTCGGCCGGCGCGCAGGAAACGTCGGCGATTACTTCGGAAGTTAACAATGCCACCGCGCGTCAGCTTGACAGTATGAGTCAGGTCACCGAGCAGGCGCAGGCGCTAAACGGCATGATTAAAGAATTGACCGATAAAGTGGAAAAATTTCGCGTCTAAGCATGAGAAAGAACAGCCGCACAGGTTCAAAACCTGTGCGGCTGTTCTTTTTCATCAGAGGCGTTGACGGATCATGCGGCAAAAGATCGCGAGCAGATGGGGATCATAAAGATGCTCCTGATCCTGTTCTAAGAGCGTCAAGGCGCTTGTCGGCGAAAGAGGCCGCTGAGCGGCGCTGCCGCAAAGCGCGCTGTCATAGGCGTTGATGATCGCAAAGATTCGGCATTCGAGCGGGATGGCTTCGCCGGACAGGCCGAGCGGCTGGCCGCTGCCGTCCCAGTGTTCCTGCTGACGCAGGATCAGATCGGCGATCGAAACCAGTTCAGGGATAACAAGCGCGATCCGGCTGCCGGCTTCGCAGAGAGAGAGACGTGACGATTCCTGCGTGTCCAGGCTGCCGGGAGGCAGGTTTTCCGGAATGAACATCCGGCCGATGTCATGGAAACAGGCCAGGAGTTGTAGGCGCTGCGTGATTTCCGGCGCAAGCGCCAATTCTAAGGCGAAGTCGTCGACCAGCAGCGGAAGCTGCGGCGTATGATTTTCGATGTAAAAATCATGTTCGGCCAGCGCGCTGATCAGGCCGCTGATGATGTTGCCGTGACTGGTCTTCTTATGCAGATGTTTTTGCTGATACATTTGATCGTCTGCTTCACGAAAGAGCAGGTTGATGTCAAACGGATGCGATTCGGCAGTGGCAAAGCCGATGGAAAGGCCAAGCGGCAGCGAAGGGTGCGCGTTGTTATATTCCTGAAGCGTAGATACGATGCGTTGATAAATCGCCTCGGCGGCAGCAGGGCCGGTGTGCGGCAGGATGATCGCGAATTCATCGCCGCCGATGCGGGAAATGGTATCGATTTGCCGGACCGCTTTCTGCAGGACCTGCGCCGTATTTTTCAGCAGTTGGTCGCCGTGCTGGTGGCCGAGCGTGTCGTTGATCAGCTTGAGGCCGTCGATATCGCAGACGAAGATTGTCAAAGGCAGGCAATCTTCCTCACTATAGAGCAGAAGCTGCTGTTGAAAGTAGGACCGGTTGAAGAGGCCGGTCAGCGCATCATGGATGCTGAGCTGCTGCAGCTGCAGCAGCATTTCGTTTTGGCAGGTGATGTCGCGTACGATCGCGATGATCTCATTCGCGTTCGCATAAAGCAGGCGTCCTTCCCAGTGGCGCAGCTGCCCGTCGGCCTGCGCCAGTTCATATTCGATAAACTGCAGTTGCTTCGTCTGCAAGGTCCGCTCGATCGCGGACATGATTCGCGCACCCAGTTCGGGCGGCAGGACATCGTGCACGCGTTTGCCGACTAGTTCCTCGGCGCTAAAGGGCAGGATATCTTCCATTTGCGGCGCTTTGCAATAAAGGTAGGTGCCGTTGCCGTCGACGCGGAAAATCAAATCGGGAATCAGGGAAAGTAAGGTTTCGGTCTGCTTCGCCTGCTGGCGGGCGTTTTCTTCGGCCAGCTTGCGGATTTGGATTTCCGTTTGCTTTCCCGCGTGCAGCCGTGCATTTTCAAGGGCCAGCGAGGCCAATTGTGCAAAACGGCTGACGAGTTCTTTGTCCGTTGCGGCAAAGTGGCGTGAGCGGTCGCGCTGTGCAAGGGCGAAGAAACCGATCACGTCTTGCCCGGCAAAGAGCGGCGCCGCCAAAACGGCATGGAAAGCGTCGAAGCCGCTCAACTCCGCGTGCATAAGCGCGGCGGCGTCAAGCAGCAGCGGCAGTTTGAACTTTTCCAGCAGGAGGCCGAGACTTTGTTGCGCAGCCAGCGACAAAGGCGCGTCGACAAAAGCGCCAAGCGCGAAGCGCTCCTCCTTCTCTTGCGTCCAGGCGACGAAGGCATGCTCGACATCGAGCAGCAGCGTCAGGCGTTTAAGCAGAGTTTGCATCAATGTGCAAATGTCCTGATGCTCCATCACATGCAAAGCGGTTTCATGCAAGCAGAGCAGGTATTCATTTTGTCGGTGGATGATGCTTTGCTGCAAGGTGATTTCATCGACTTGCCGGGTCAGCCTTTCTTCCACCGCATGAAGAAAGTCGTTAGCCTGCGAGAGTTCCGCGTTTTTTTGCAGCAGCTCTTGATGCGAAAGCGCCAAATCGTCGGCATAGCGGTGCAGCAGCCAATAAAGAAGCGCGGTGATGAGCGCGACGTAGAGCCAGCCTTTGAACATGCTGACGAGCATCATGGCGGAAGGCGTTGTGAAAAAGAGCGCGACAAGATAGTCGCTGCCGCCGATCCAGAAGAGGCTGGCCAAAAGATAGATCGCGACGATGCGATTGGCGGAAAGGCGGCTGCCGGATGAGGTCGAATCCATAAAGAATCACCTCCGTAAAGCGGGTATACTATTTAGATATTTCTGGAAAAGAATTGAAAATCCTTTAAAGAAAAAAAGCAAAAAAAGGCCGGTCTGAGATATAAGTCACAGTGAAGAAAAAAGAAACGGAGTATAATCAGGCTAAGAACGAAGGAGGTGGCGTCATGTTGCCAACGGGAGCCAATTTACAAAAAATAAGGGATGGTAAAAAGACATACGCGATCACGCCGCAGATCCCCGGCGGATTTATAAAACCGGATGCTTTGCGAAAATATGCCGATGCGGCGGAAAAATATCATGGTGTGCTGAAGCTGACTTCGGCGCAACGGATCATGATCACGAATCTGGCGGCAGAGGATGTGGAAGCGGTCTGGAGCGAACTCGGCATGCAGCCGGCGATCGGCTTTGCCAATTGCGTGCGCAGCGTCAAGGTATGCCCGGGCAGTCTCTTTTGCAAACGCGGCAAACAGGACAGCGTGAAACTCGGTCTGGAACTGGACCGCTTGTATCATAAGAAGGAAATGCCGTCGCGTCTTAAGATCGGAGTGGCCGGCTGCCAGAACTCCTGTGCAGAAGTGCATGTCAAAGATATCGGTTTGCTTGGCACGGATGACGGCTGGGATGTCTATGTCGGGGGCAGCGCCGGAGCGCAGCCGCGCCTTGCGGACAAAATCATCCAGGCGCTCGACTACGAAGAAGCGCTGCGCATGGTCGGCGTCATCATCAAATATTATCAGGAAAACGCCGAAATCGAGCGCATCGGCCCATTCATCGATCGGATCGGTCTGAAAAAATTCAAGAACGATGTTCTGGCCCGTTTTTATCAGGCGGCTGAGGCAGAAATGTCGACGCCTGCGCCTAAAGAGCCGCCTAAAGAGGAAGCGACGCAGACAGGAGAAACGCTCAGCTTGGGGCAGGCGGTGGACGCGGACAGCATCATCAGCGAGATCATCCGGGTCTACCCGCAGACGATCTCGGTACTGCGTTCGTTCGGCATGGGCTGTCTGGGCTGCCCGTCGGCAACCGGCGAACCGCTGCACAAAGCGGCGGAAATCCACGGTCTGGCGGTTAACGAACTGGTGGAAAAAATCAATGCGGTGCTTACGAAATAAGAAATGACGGAGGTTTTAGCATGAGTGCGTTTTTAGGACATATTCATTATTGGCTGTACCATAAAATTGAGCGCGTGGTCGAACGCGAAGAGTTGTTGTATCAGGCGGCAGCGCAAAACTGCGGCGACACGGCGGAAGAACTGCGCCAACAGGTCTGGCAGATCTACGGTCAGCCGCTCCCGGCTAACAGCGATCTGGGCGAACACATCGACCAGCGCAATATCCACGGCTGGCTGCAGCGCCAGATTATGCTGGCCGAAACGCGCGAGGCGGCGTTCATCAAAGAACTTTGCGACGCCTGCGGCGGACTGGCGGAAGGGCTTGTGGAGGAAACGTTTCGTCAGCATGGCGCCTTGTGCGGCCAGGCTGCGCAGCAAGCGGGAAAACATGCTTTGGACAGCGCGAAGAGCATCTACCAGGCGTTGAACGATTTCTTCCTGAACGGTATGCCCTGCGACGAAGGCGACCAAGTGGCGAAGGAGAGTCCGGAGCTTCTCAGCTGGACGGGCGTATGCCATCAGGAGCGCAACTGGCTTAGAGGCGGCATGGATAAAGAGCGCATGCAAAGCTGGCAGCAGCTGTGGCTCGAATCTTTTGTCGCGGCGGCCAATCCGGCGTATCAGTATCAAAGCGTCGGCAGCAGCCAGGAAATCAAACGCAAATGAGTGAAAGAGCAGGCCGTTTTTCGGCCTGCTCTTTTCTAGTATGAAAAATTGTCATTTCAATGAAGGAAATCGACGGTCCAGGCGTTGACTTTTACCCTGCTCCCTTCTATAGTAGTAGGGTATGAAGTAGCAGGAGGCGGAAACATTTTTTATGGAAGAATTGAAACAAGAAACGTTGCGGCGGCGTACCTATGCGATCATCTCGCATCCCGACGCCGGCAAGACGACGTTAACGGAAAAATTATTGCTGTATGGAGGCGCCATCCGTTTGGCTGGCACCGTAAAGGCCAGAAAGGCCAATAAACATGCGGTTTCGGACTGGATGGAAATCGAGAAGCAGCGCGGCATCTCGGTCACGTCCAGCGTGCTGCAATTCGACTATGACGGCTATCGCGTCAACATTCTCGATACGCCGGGACATCAGGACTTCAGCGAGGACACGTACCGGACGCTGATGGCGGCGGACAGCGCGGTCATGTTGATCGATGTGGCGAAAGGCGTCGAGGATCAGACGAAGAAACTGTTCAAGGTTTGCCGGCAGCGCAACATCCCGATCTTCACGTTCGTCAACAAGCTGGACCGTTTCGGCAAGAGTCCGTTTGAATTGATGGAAGAAATCGAAGAGGTGCTCGGCATTCGCTGCTATCCGATGAACTGGCCGGTGGGCATTCACGGCAATTATGTCGGCATTTACAATCGACGCGAAGGACAGGTGGAGCTGTTTGACAAGGACGGCGGCCACGGCAAGACGATCCGTTCGTCGAGCAAGGCCAGTCTTGATGATCCGATCTTCCGCGAGACGCTCGGCGATGAAGTATTCCAGGCGCTCAAGGACGATATCGAGCTGCTGGATATGGCGGGCGATGCGTTTGACATGGATCAGGTAACGGCCGGTGAATTGACGCCGATGTTCTTCGGCAGTGCGATGACGAATTTCGGCGTGCGCAATTTTCTCGAAGAATTTCTTCGACTTGCGCCGCCTCCGGTTGCGCGTCAGGCGAGCATCGGGGAAGTGAATCCGGTGGAGCAGCCGTTTTCGGCTTTTGTCTTCAAGATCCAGGCGAATATGAATCCGGCGCATCGCGACCGTTTGGCCTTCATTCGGATCTGTTCCGGCAAATTCACGCGCGGCATGCCGGTCTTTCATGCGGAAACCGGCAAACTGATCAAGCTGGCGCAGCCGCAGCAATTCCTCGCACAGGAGCGCAATCTGGTCGAAGAAGCGTATCCGGGCGACATCATCGGCTTGTTTGATCCGGGGGTCTTCGGTATCGGTGACACATTGTGCGCCGAAGGTCAGGATTTTAAATTTGAAAATTTTCCGGTCTTTCCGCCGGAACTGTTTGCCAAGGTGCAAGCTAAGGACAGCATGAAACGCAAGCAGTTCGTGAAGGGAATGACGCAGCTGACGCAGGAAGGTGCGGTACAGGTTTTCCGCCAACCGGACAGCGCGGTGGAAGCGTTCATCATCGGTACGGTCGGCAGCCTGCAGTTTGAAGTGCTCGAATACCGCCTGAAGAATGAATACGGCGTCGATCTTTTGATCGATCGTCTGGCCTATAGCGTGGCACGCTGGCTGATTGGCGAAGAGCAGGATTTAAGTTCGCTCAAGGGCATCGACAGCGGTATGGTGATCCGTGATATTCAGGATCGGCCGGTGCTTTTGCTCTCAAACGAATGGTCGCTGCGCTGGGTGGAAGAACGCAATCCCGATGTGAAATTCTTAGTGGTGCCGCAGGACGCGCGCCGCGTATAACAGAAAAAAGCAGCACTGCTTACAAAGCGGTGCTGCTTTTTTCTGTTTATATAAGGTTATTGAGGAGAAGGCGGTTACGAAGGAGTCGGAGCCGCTTTAAGCGGCGCTTTGTCATCGCCGCGTGCGATGATCTCCTGAATCTTGGTCTTGATGTTGTCGGATTGCGGTCCGAAGATGACCTGCAGGTTGTCGCCGACTTCCATGATGCCGGAAGCGCCGAGTTTTTTCAAACGATCGCCGTCGACCTTCTTGATGTCGGCAACGCTGACGCGCAGACGCGTGATGCAGGCATCAAGGCTGGTGAGGTTTTCTTTGCCGCCCAGCGCCTGCAAAACATTGAGCGCTAGTTCTGCGCCTTTGAGCGGGGCGGTAGCGGCGGAAGCCGCTGCGCCGTTTTCTTCCTCTTCACGGCCCGGCGTAGCCAGATTCCAGGTGCGGATCGCAAAGCGGAAGCCGAAATAGTAGACGACCGCGAACGCCAGGCCGACCGGAATAACCAGCCACCAGTCGGTACGGTTCGGCAGAATGCCGAAGAGGAAATAATCGATGACGCCGCCGGAAAAGGTCATGCCGATCTTGACGTTCAGGATGTGCATCGTCATGAAGGAAAGTCCGGCAAACAGGCAATGGACGCCGAAGAGGATCGGGGCAACAAAGAGGAAGGAGAATTCGATCGGTTCCGTGATGCCGGTGAGGAACGAAGTCAATGCCGCAGAGAACATGATGCCGGCGACCTGCGTTTTCTTTTCCGGTTTTGCCTCCTGGTAGATCGCCAGTGCGGCAGCGGGCAGGCCGAACATCATGAACGGGAATTTACCGGTCATAAACGTACCTGCGGTGAAAGGAACGCCGTCTTTCATCTGTGCGAAGAAGATGCTCTGATCGCCGTTGACGATCTGACCGGCGTGATTGACGTATTCGCCGAACTGGTACCAGAACGGATTATAGAAGATATGGTGCAGGCCGAACGGAATCAACGAGCGTTCGATAACGCCGAAGATGAAGGCTGCCAGGGTCTTATTGGTGTCGATCATATTTTTCGAGAAGGAAGTCAGGCCGTGCTGGATCGGCGGCCAGAGAAAGACCATCGCGATGCCTAAGAGGACGGCGCTGGCGGCCGTGACGATTGGCACAAAACGCTTGCCGGCAAAGAAGCCAAGGTAGCTCGGCAGCGAGATGTTGTAAAAGCGTTTGTAAATTTGCGAAGCCATGATACCGCAGATGATGCCGCCGAAGACGCCGGTTTGCAGCGTCGGGATGCCAAGAACCATTGCAAGCGCCGGATTCTTGCCGACCATTTCCGGCGTGACGCCGGCCATCAAGCCGATGGTGACGTTCATGATCAGGTAGCCGACGATTGCGGCCAACCCTGCGACGCCATCGCCGCCGGAAAGACCGACCGCGACGCCGACCGCGAAGAGCAGCGACAGGTTGGCGAAGACGATGCCGCCCGCCGCTTCCATTACCTTGGCCACAGCCTGCAGCCAATGCACGTCAAGAGCAGGCAGCGCGCTAAGCATCTGCGGATTTTGCAGCGCATTGCCCAGCGCGAGAAGGATACCGGCCGCTGGCAGCAAGGCTACCGGCAGCATCAGGGAGCGGCCGACTTTTTGCAGCACGCCGAAAGATTGTTTAATCATGGTGATAAGCTCCTCTCATTAATAAAAAATATCGGTCATACCAAGGGGGAGTTAAAATATCGCCTCCTCCGCGTTGTTTTTTATAAGTGCGGATAAAAATAAAAACAGGCAGGAGTTAACAAAGGTAACTCTTGCCTGTGGGGAACACAGTAACATGTTACGAAACAGATGTTTCTTATGCGTTTATCTTCATTGATGCGTACGCAGTTTTTCGATATGCAAGGTCAGATAACCGACCTCATCATCCGGGATCGCAGGCATCGCCAGCTCGTCGGCAATTAGTGCGCCGACTTGTTTGGCTAAGGCGAAGGACGCCTTATATTTTCGCTTGATTGTCGCAAGCAGTTCGTTTTGAATCGGCACATTGGTCAGCAGACGTTCGACCGTGAAGCGGACATGCGTGATAAAACGCGCGTAAGTCAGCGATTGACGGTCAATTTCAAGCTGCAGCTCTTCTTCCAGGAAATCGACGATCGTATTGGCGAGAAACGCGCATTTGATCGTCTGCGAAATCTGACCGCTGCGCCGCGCCGAATGGATGTGCATCGCGATAAAGCCGATTTCGCCGTCCGGGATTTGCAGTTTGGTGTCTTCTTCCAGCATCGAGACGGCCTTGCGGGCCAGTTCGAATTCCTGCTTGTATAAGACTTCGATTTCGGTTTGGAACGGATTGCTAATCTCGTCGCCGCTTTGCAGACGCTTGAGCATAAAGGCGATGTGATCAACGAGGTTGATGTGAATCTTCTCATTCAGTTCTTCGCCGAGTTCGCGACTGATCATATGGATGATATTTTCGCAGGTGATGAACAAAGCGTCGCTGATCTCACCCAGCAATTGACGCAGGCGGCCTGAGTTTTCCGCGTCGTCAATCGTGAATATCTTTTCGCAAGGGGTATCGGCTGCGAGGCAGTCGCCGACTTGACGGCCGAAGCCGATGCCTTTGGCGATCAAGATGCGTTCTTTGCCGTTTTGCAAAGCCAGAAGAACGCTGTTATTGAAAGCCTTGACTACCTGATAGGGTTCAGGGACATGCATCGGACTCCTCCTTTTCACCGTTTCTTGTTGCGAGTGACCCTTATTTTTGCTTGTAGCTGAGGAGCATATCTTGCCCGGCTTTGACCGTCTTGCCGACAGCGGCTTCCAAGCTGCTGAGCAGAGCGCCGTTCGTGATCACGACCGGCGTGACGAGCGAAAGGCCCGCGCCCAAAATTACGCTGCGATCGATGCGGATGATCGGCTGGCCTGCTTTTACCGCAGTGCCCGGTTCGACCAAGCGCTCGAAACCCTGACCTTTCAGTTCGACCGTGTTGATGCCGATATGAACCAGGACTTCGAGTTCATCGGTCGTCTTCACGACGAAGGCGTGATTGGTGTGAAAGACCATTTCCAGGCTGCCGTCCGCCGGTGCGCAGACGAGATCGCCGGTCACATCGGCAATCGCGGCGCCGTCGCCGACCGTTTTTTGCGCGAAGACCGCGTCGGGAACCTGATCGATCGCGATCACGCTGCCGTCTAGCGGCGCTAAGAGTTGTGATTTTTTGCTGAACAAACCAAACATGCTATCTTCCTCCGTAAGTGTAAAATGAAAGTAAGGCAGAGCAACGACAGGAAAAAAGGCATGAGCCCCTTGGGGAACTCATGCCTGAAAGATCAGTAACACGTTGCATTACCCATTATAGGATGGGCTATAGAGGCTGTCAATACGAAAAAGCGCAATTTTGCAAAAAAATGTCTGTCTAGACCTTAAAACGGCTGATCGCCTTAGCCAGATCTTCGGCCATCTGCGCCAATTGATGGCTGGAGGCCGCCATTTCCTGCATCGTTGCGGACTGTTCCTGCGTAGAGGCGCTGACCGTCTGCGTTTCGCTGGACGTTTTGCGGCTCAGGTCTTCGACGCGGATAAACTGCCCGGTAACCGTATCGGCGCCGCTTGCGACATGGCCGATATTGGACTGGATCGTAACGACCTGCTCGTGCAGCTGCGCAACGACGCTGCGGATTTCCTGGAACGCGGTACCGGCCTGATTGACAAAATCGGCGCCGGACGCCACTTCCTGCAGACCGCTGTCCATCGCCGTCACCGCGTGGGCGGTATCACGCTGGATCTCTTGAATCAGCAAGGCGATTTGCCCGGCTGCGCGTTCCGACTGCTCGGCCAGATGCGAGACTTCATCGGCTACGACTGCGAAACCGCGTCCGTGTTCACCGGCGCGTGCCGCTTCGATCGCGGCGTTAAGCGACAGCAAGTTAGTCTGGCTGGCAATCGCCGTGATCGAGGCAACAAACTCCTGAATCTTAGAGGCGTGGCTTTCCAGTTTTTCGATCAGAGCGGCCAGATTTTGCACCGAAGCATCAATTTCGCCCATCTGCGATACAGCCTGGTTGATGACCTGGCTGCCGGTCGCGGCCTGACTGGCGGCGGCGTCTGCCTGTTGCACGGCTGCAGCGGCGCTGTCCTTTGCGGTAAGCACCTGCTGACCGACTTCCTGCATTACGCCGAAAGCCTGGCCGGTCACGCTGACCTGCTGATCGGCGCCGGCGGCAATTTCAATGACGGAACCGGCAATTAACGTTACGGCCTGCGCACTTTGTTCGCTGCTGGACTGGAAATCGACCGACGCTTCGGCCAGGCGGTTGGCCGCGCTGCCGACATCACGCAGTACCTGGCGCAGCGCTTCGGTCATCCGGTTGAAATCACTGGCCAATTGCCCCAGTTCATCGCGGGAGGTGACCGCGACCGTTTGCCGCATGTCGCCCTGCGCAACGGCGGCCAGTGCGGCGACCATCGCTAAAATCGGCTTGAGGCCGCGCGTGACCAGCAGCCAAGTCAAAGCAAATACCAGCAGGTTGGTGATCACGGCAATCGCGATCATCGAAAAAATCATCTGATTGCGCGCCTGCTGCGCCGCGGCGAGCGGCTGGCCTGCAAAGAGCGCGCCATAAGGCTTATTGGCGCTGTCTTTCAGCGGCTGGTAAGCGGTCATAAAAGGGAGTCCCTGCACGTCGGCCGGACCGGTGAACGCTTGTCCATCCTGCAAAACCGTTTTGGCAACGGGTTCGCTCATCTTCGTGCCGATCAGACGTTTACCGTCTTTGCTCACGGTAGTCATCAGGCGGGTGTCGCCAAAAAACAAGGTGACTTCCGTTTGATAGTTTTCCTTCATTTCATCTAAATAGACTTCTTTACTTAAATCATAACCGGTTGAAATGACGCCCACGACTTGCCCTTGGCCGTTTTTAACCGGTGCACCGGCGCGCGCCGACAACCTGACTGCGGTGCCTTGCTCAATGCCGCTGCTCGCAGTGCCTTGCAGCGCTTTTTGCACATTTGGCTGATTCGTGACGCTGTCGCCGCGTTTGGCGTCATGGCTGCGGTAGAGAACGATGCCGCTGGCATCGGTGATCGTGACGAAGTCCATCGGCATATTGCGCAATTGTTTGTCGAGCTGCAGCTGAATCTGAGCGGCGTCTTTCGCGGCGATGCCGGCGCTGAGAAAGGGGTCTGCAGCGAGGATGACCGCGTAGCGAGCGGCATTCGCCTCGAGCTGCCCGACTTGATGCTGAAAGCCGTTCAGCGCCTTCAGCGCGTCGCTTTTGGCGGACTGCTCGACATAGTTGTTGAACAGCCAGATGGTCGGTAAGGCCAGCGCGGCACTGACCAGAGTGATAAGGATAAATAGGCCGAGAAGGATTTTTGGCTTCAAAGAAGTGAACATCGGTGGGCCTCCTTACAAAATAAAATAAAAAAGATATAAAGGGAATCGTAGCTTCATTGTAGCGGCCTTTTCTTTTAATTTCCATAGGAAAACCGTTTCGTAAGTTTTTAAAGCAAAAAGCAGGCATTCTCTGTTTTGAGAATGCCTGCTTTTTGCTTTAAAAGTTTATGCTTTATCGAGACGGGGTTTACAAAGTGCGAGGCAAATCGCGGTTACGATCGTGCCGGCCAGGATCGCCAGGACGTACATGCCGAGATTGCCCACTGCGTGCGGAATCGGCAGGACGAAGATGCCGCCGTGCGGCGCACGCAGCGTGCAGCCGAAGGCCATCGAGAGCGCACCGGTCAGCGCCGAACCGATCATGATCGAGGGGATGACGCGCAGCGGATCGCTTGCTGCAAACGGGATCGCGCCTTCGGTGATGAAGGAGATGCCCATCACGCCGGCGGCTTTTCCCGCCTCACGTTCCTCTGCGCTGAATTTGTTGCGGAAGAGATACGTCGCCAAGGCCAAACCGAGCGGCGGCGTCATGCCTGCGGCCATAACGGCGGCCATCGGTTCGAAGACGTTGCTGCCAAGCAGGCCGACCGCAAAGGTGTAAGCGGATTTGTTGACCGGTCCGCCCATGTCGAACGCCATCATAGCGCCGAGGATCAGGCCGAGTACGGCGGCATTCGAGGAGGTCATGCCGCTGAGCGTCGCGGTCATGAAATCCATAATCGCCTTGACCGGCGTACCGATGATATAAATCATCAGCAAGCCGACGACGGCGGAGGAAAGCAAAGGAATAATCAGAATCGGCTTCAGGCCTTCCAGCGCGCGCGGCAGCGAAATGGATTCGCGCAGCCAGCGGGCGACGTAACCGGCGAGGAAACCGGCGACGATGCCGCCGAGGAAACCGGCGCCGATCTTGGCGGCCAGCATGCCGCCGATCAAGCCCGGCGTCAGACCCGGACGGTCGGCGATGGAGTAGGCGATGAAGCCTGCTAAGACCGGAACCATGAGGGCAAAGGCGGAACCGCCGCCGATATCCATCAGAGCGGCTGCCAGCGTGCCTTTTTCCTTAAAGGCTTCGATGCCGAAGATGAACGAGATGGCGATTAACAGACCGCCGGCGACAACGAGCGGCAACATGTGCGAAACGCCGGTCATCAAGTGTTTGTAAATCGCAGACTGTTTTTGTTTGCCTTCTTCTTTGGCGGTCATGACCGCCGCAGTGAAAGTATCCGTTTTTTTTGCCTGACAGGCTTTTTCCAGCAAGGCTTTGGGGTTTGTGATCGCATCTTTGACCGCGGCTTCAATGATAGGCAGACCGGCAAAACGATCCCGATCTACGCTGGTGTCCACGGCAAGAATGACCGCGTGCGCTTCGGCCAGATCGGCGGCGGTCAGTTCATTTTCCGCACCGACCGAGCCGCGGGTTTCTACCTTCAGATCAAGGCCCATTTCCTTAGCGGCCAATTGCAGCGCTTCGGCGGCCATATACGTATGAGCGATGCCGGTTGGGCAGGCGGTGACAGCAAGAATTTTCATAAAAGAACCCTCCTGTATTTGATTTAGTCGGCAAAAGCGTTGATTACGTCGTCATAAGAAGACGCGGACATCAGGCGGTCGCGTACCGCTTGGTGCATCAGGCGACGTGAGAGGTGGGACAGGATTGCCAGGTGCGTGTCGTTCGCATCGGCCGGTACGGCGATTAGGAAAAAGAGATGTGACGGCGTGCCGTCCATCGATTGATAATCGGCGCCGCCAACCGAGCGGCCGAAGACGAGCGCGGCTTTGCGAACACTGGCGTCTTTGGCGTGGGGAATGGCGATGCCCATGCCGATGCCGGTCGAATACTCCTGTTCACGTTTCCAGGCCGCTGCCTCGAATTGCTTGCGGTCGGAGAGGTAACCCGCGTTGTCGAGTACAGTTACCAACTCGGACAATACCTCTGCTTTAGCGGTCGCCTTCAGATCAAAAAGAATCAGCTCGGGGGTTAAAAGTTGCGACAAGTCCATTTTGACATTACCTCCATTGCTCTAATTTTATTTTTGCAAGCAGCGTCTGCACTGCCTGATAGGAACCGGGTTGCGTGCCGGGCATCGCGACCGCAGCGGCGGCCGCCGCCGTCGCCAGGGCCAGGCTGTCGCCGAGTGATTGACCGCGCGATTGTGCTACGGTCAGTCCGGCGACGAAAGCGTCTCCGGCGCCGACCGTACTGGCGACAGGGATGCTCAGTGCGGGCGCGAACCAGGCTTCTTTCTGCGTTGCCAAAAGTGCGCCCTGCGCGCCAAGCGATAACCCGGCAAGCGTCAAGCCGCTTGCCAACAATTGATCGATTGCCGCGAGCCAGGAGCTTTTGTCAGCCGCAGCGCGGCCGGTCAGTTGGCAAAGCTCGGGCAGATTTGGCTTGGCGGCGTAGGGGTGACTTTTCAGTCCTAACTTAAGAGAGTCGCCGCTGCTGTCGAGCAGAATGCGGCAGCCGGATGGTTTCAAGGCTTCAATCAGCTTGGCGTAAGAATCGCTTGGCAAGCTGGCGGGCAGGCTGCCCGAGAGGACGAGCCAGACGTTCGGCGCTGCCAAGTCTTTGAGTTTGGCGAGCAGCAGGGCAAGGTGCTGCTGCGTGGGCGAAATGCCGGGGCAATTAAGTTCGCTGACGCGTTGCGTCGCATGTTCCACCAGTTTGATGTTGGTGCGGTTCTCGCCCGGCAAAGCGATGAAATCGTGTTCAATCGCCCGCTCCTGAAAAAGTTTGAGAAAGGGCTCGGCGTTAGCCTGGCCGAGAAAACCGGTGGCAAGAACCGGCTCGCCCAGCGCGTGAACCACGCTCGTCACATTGATGCCTTTGCCGCCGGGGTCTAAACGGGCCTCGGCAACTCGGTTCAGTTGGCCTGGCTGAAATTCTTCCAAAGAAAGCGTGTGATCCAGAGCAGGGTTTAAGGTTACCGTGATGATCGAGGGTCGATTCATTTCCACTCCTCCTTCGCGTTGTTACGATGCCAGCTGGACTTCGAGACAAGTCTCCAGTTCGGCTAATATTTCGGGACTGACGCCGCTGTCGGTCAGCAGCAAAGACAATTCCGCCAGGCCGCAGATGCGGGCAAAATCTTCGCGTCCGAATTTGGAGTGATCCGCGGCCAGGATTACGCTGCGCGAAGCGGCGAGCATCGCCTGTTTCGTCTCCGCTTCCTGTAGGTTATGCGTGGCAACGCCGTGCACGGAGTCGATCGCGTTAGCGGCTAAAAAACATTTGTCGAAGCGCATTTGTTTCAGCAGACTGTTTGTCAGCGGACCGACCAGGGAATTGATCGACTTGCGCCAGATGCCGCCGAGCAGCAGGACTTGAACAGCCGAGTCGTCGGAGAAGATGCTGGCGACGTCCATGCTGTTGGTGGCGACCGTTATCGCTCTGCCGCGCAGACGACGCGCGATTTCACGCGTTGTGGTACCGGCATCGAGCAGAATCGTTTCGCCGTCTTCGACCAACTGCGCGGCGGCGGCAGCAATCGCTTCTTTTTCCGCTAAATGCTGTACTTCCCGATCCTGAAAACTAAGTTCGAGCGGAAATTGCGGCGCAACAGCGCCGCCATGCGTGCGATGGATCAGACCCATCGCGCGCAGTTCTTGCAAATCGCGGCGAACCGTTGCCTCGGAAATATTAAGCCAGGCGCTGATCGCGCCGACCTTTAACGGCTCGCCGGATTGGATGCGTTGCAAAATTTTATTGCGGCGTTCTTCAGCAAACATGACGGCCTCCTGAACTATAAATGATTATTTGTGACCAGTATAATCTGAATTTTCTTCTAGGTCAATCAAAAAAGTGCAATAAAAATCAAAAACGATCAAGAAAAAGCAAAAACGATCAGGCGAGGGAAAAAATGACAATTGTGCCAATTTAGCAACTGGAGTACAATGGAAGAGAATGAAAAGACGCGAAGGCGAAGGCGGTACGGAAGGAGCGAAAAGTATGGATTTGATCCTGATGCGCCACGGCAAGGCGGAGGAAGGGCAGCCTCATTTGCCGGACCGGGAGCGGCGTTTGACGGAACAGGGAGCGGAGCGGGCTGCGGCCGCCGCGCGTGTACTCAAGGAGCGTTTGCTCGGCTCAGGCACGCTGCATATCTGGTCGAGTCCGCTGCGGCGGGCGAAGGAAACGGCGGACATCCTCGCTGCCGAAAATGGCGTTGCGATACGTGAAGTCACCGCGATTGCGCAGGGGGATCTGGATGCGCTGGCCGATTTATGGCAGGAGTTTTCAAGCAAGGATACACTCATTATCGTCGGGCATGAACCGGATATGGGTCTGTGGTCGGCGCGGCTGGCCAATGTGGTCTTGCCGTTTCGGCCGGGAGCGGCCGCTGCGTTTAAGCTGGTGGAACAGGTTCCGCCGCAGGGACGGCTGCTTTGGTTTGTTCAACCGATGATCTGGGCAAAGATGTGAGGAGGGCGAAGGCATGGAAACGGAATTGAAGCTGCAATGCCTGAATGGAGCCTACTGGGAACGTTTGCGTGAAGGACGTGCATTGGCCGAGTGGGTTGTCGTCGGCAGCAAGGGCGAAGATGAAATGGAGGCGCGCTACTTTGACACCGCCGATTTGGCGCTGCAGCGTTCCGGACTGGCCTATCGCGTCCGCCGTGAAGGCGGCGTATGGGTTGCTACCGTGAAGGGGAACGGCAGCAGCGGCGGCGGGCTTCATCGACGTGAAGAATGGAATGTGAATGTGCCGAGTGCGGATGCGGATATCTCGCTCTTAAAGAGCCTTAGCATCTGGTCGCAGATTAAAGGGGCGGTCGGGAACGCTGCATTAGAGCCCATTGTCGTCACGCGCTTTCAGCGCTTTTGGCAGGAGGTCGACACGCCTGACGGCAGTCGGGTGGAAATCGCTTTTGACAAAGGCGTGATCCTCGCCGGCGGCAAAGAAGAACCGATTATGGAAGTCGAGTTGGAACTGCTGGAGGGGAACTCCGCCGTTTTATTGGAACTTGGCGCGATGCTGGCCAAAGAGTGCGGCTTGCGCCCGGAAAGTCGCAGTAAGTTTTATCGCGGCTTGCTGCTCGGTGGTTTGGCGAAAGAGGACGGCAGGAAGGAAAGACTGGAACTGGACGCCTCCCTGCCCTGCGGTAAAGCGGTCAAGGAACAGGTCAGACACCATCTGTTCCTGGTCTGGGAATATGCGAAAGCGTTCATGGAAAAGGCGGAAAACCCGGAAACCGTGCATCAATTGCGGGTCAGCATCCGGCGCTTGCGCTCGATGCTGGCTTTGGCGAAACCGTTTTTAGCGGAAGTCGATTATGAACGCTTTGCCGCGGATTTGGCCGACCTGGCGGGACGGCTCGGCCGTCTGCGTGAAATGGATGTGGCGATGGAAATTCTGCATCAGGACAATGAAGCGCTGCAGGGGCTGCGAAATACGGAAGCGCTGCAAAGGCAGGCTGATTTTTACCGCGGTATCGATACGCCGATTTTGCTTGAATTATGGGCCGCATTGGAAGAGTCGGACTGGCTGGATGAAGCCGGCCGTACGCTGGAGCGCTTCGCCGCGGAGCGGATCGAAGCCTGGCTTTGCAAAGTTCTGGACGGCAGTCGCGACGCCGTGATGGAGAGCGCGATCGAGACGCCGCTGCTCCATAAGCTGCGCGTACGGGTGAAGCGGGCGCGCTATGTCTGGGATGTCTTTCAGTATCTCTGGCCGGAAGAAAAGGGCAGCATGCGACGCGGTCTGATTCGTCTGCAGGATAATCTGGGTACGATCTGCGATGCGAGCGGTGCGGATCAGCTTTGGCAGGAGGCGCTGCAAGGTCAGACGGATCCGCAGGTCTATTATGCGGCCGGACGGATTGCGGGCTGGCAGGAAGCCAGAGCAGGCAACGCCGGCAAGGAACTGGTCAAGACGTGGCGCAAGCTGCGCAAAGCGGTGCGCGAGTGGGAAAAAATCCGCTGAGGCGGGGAAAATGAAGAAGGTGAGGAAAACTGTTGCAACAGGGCTGCGCGGCCCAAGTGCAACAGTTTTCTTTGCGAAAGAGGCGGGGCGGAAGCTGTGAAAAACAAATTGTAAAATAAAGGGTTTTATCTTTTTGCGAAGAAGTAAATATATTACAGTTTTAGCAAAACATAGGGAGGGAGGCGGATGTCTGTACCACGACATGAGCGAGAACCTGAACTATGGGCGTTGGAGGTGGAGGCGGTTCCTGCGGAATTGGCGCGGGTCGATGCCTTCGCGGAAGATTTGTTTCAGCGTCTTTGCCCGGAGGAAGGAGAGCGGCTCAGTTTTGTCCTGCGAGAAGCGGTTTTGAATGCGTTGGAGGCGATGGCAGAGAGTGAAGGGAAAGAGCGGATCGAAATAGAGGTGAGCGTTGATTGGCAGGGGATTGTCATCTGCATCATCGACCAAGGCTTCGGTTTTCAGCCCGAATGGCAGGAAAAGCTGGCCGAAGCGTCGATGGAGGATTGTCTGCTGGACGAACGGGGACGGGGGCTGCTTTTTATCCGTCAGATGGTCGATGAAATTTGGTCGTTTTATCAGCCGGAACGGGGCCATGTCTTTGGCATGCGTAAAAGATGGAAGGGGGTTTGATGACGATGTCGGAATTTGATGTAGGTGTGGCTGGCGACGGATATCGTAACTACATGCGGATCCGTTTAAGCGGCAGACTCGTTTATGAAAACACGCAAGCCGCCAAAGAGGGATTAAGGCAGTTCGTTGTTGACGGCGGTGTCGGTTATATCCTGAATCTGTCTGCCGTTACGAAAATCGACAGCACCGGATTTGGCGTCCTGATCAATTTTGCCAAGGAAGCTGCTAAAGAGAAGGTTAAGGTGGCTATGGTCGTGCCGTCGGGATTCATGAGGGAATTGTTTACGATTTCAAAGTTTCATTGCATCTTCCCCATTGTCGGAAGCGATGAGGAAGCGGTCGCGATTCTCGAATCAGGATATCAGCCGCAGATGCCGCTTGGGCAATATTGAAGTCGGTCAAGAAAGGGAGGATGCGTGATGAACAGTATCCGAAGCAAATTAATCTTAATTGTAGGTTGTCTAGTGATTCTGGCAATCGGCGTGTTGGGAACGTTGAACTATTGGCAGGCTAAGAATGCCTTGTTGCAACAAGCGCAGGAGGATATTACCGATACGGCTGTATCGCGGGCGGATGCATTACAGTTGTGGCTGACGGCGCGCCGGGGAGAGATGGCGGCTGTTGCCTCGGGTATCCCACTTGCCGGCGACGATAAAGCAGCCGTGCTGCAATTTATGAAAAATGAAGTTGGCGCGCTGAAAGATGGAAAAGGAACGGCGCTGTATTCGTGGATGTTTTTTGCAGATGCGCAGGGCAAATCATATAACACAGTCGGAGCGGAAGTCGATGTCAGTGCCCGGCCTTATTTTAAGGAAGCGATGACAAGTGGCAAGGTCGTGATATCTGATCCGCTCATTTCACTGACGGACAACAAAACGCTGGTTGCTGTCGTCGCTGCGCCCGTAGTGAAGGACGGTGTTAAGCTCGGCGTTGTCGGGGGGACGATTTCAATTGAAGGTTTGAGTCAACGGGTGTCGGCGGTTAAAGTCGCAAAAACAGGCTATGCATTCGTGATAAAGAATGACGGCGTTGTTTTTATCCATCCGGATCCGAATTTGATTATGAAGTTAAACATGGCGACCGACGCAAGCCTTGATAAAAATCTGCAAAATTTGGCTACGCAGATGATTAAAGGCGAAAGCGGTCTGATGCAATACACATATAAAGGGATTTTGAAGTATAGCGCTTATGCGCCGATTCCAGGGTCTAGCTGGAGTCTTGGCGTGACGGTGCCGCAGGACGAATATTTGGAAGATATCATTGCATTACAAAAAACATCGTTGCTTGTCGGATTGACGATACTGATTTTGGCAATGTTGTTGGTATTTTGGTTTGCAGGATATATGGCGGCGCCGTTGCATAGGTTGAGCGTCGTTGCCAATAAGATTGCCGGCGGTGATTTGCGCAAGACAGCGGAAGATGAAATTCACTATCGATCGAAAGATGAAATCGGCAGTCTGGCGGTAGCAATGGAAGGTATGCGTGCTGAGCTGTCGGATATGCTGCATCATATTACCCGGCATGCGCAACAGGTTTCGACCAGCAGCGGCCATTTGTCGCAAACGGCGGAACAAACCGGCTTGACGTCGGGGCAAATTGCGCAGGCGATCAATGAAGTGGCGCAAGGAGCGACCGAGCAAGCGGAACACAGCAATACCGTGCTCGACAAGATGCGCGACACGAAGAAAGAAGTTGCGATCGGCAATCGAGAGGCCGATGAAACGGCGGCGATGGCGGCGCGAACGTCGACAGCCGCGCAGGCGGGTGCCGATGCGTTGAATGAGTCAATCGAACAGTTGGGCAATGTGCAAAAGACGGTGCGTTTCGCCACCGAGTCGATTCAAAATCTTGGCAAACGTTCGGAAGAAATCGGCGCGATCGTCACGCTGATTTCCGATATATCCAGTCAAACGAATCTGCTGGCTTTGAACGCGGCGATCGAAGCCGCCCGCGCCGGTGAAATGGGCCGCGGTTTTGCGGTCGTTGCCGACGAAGTGCGAAAACTCGCCGAAGGAGCAGCCAATGCGGCGAAGCAGATTGAAAACCTAGTCAACGATATCCAGGCGGAAACGGCGGTAACGGTACGGACGATGGAAAGCAATCTGGAAACAATCAACTTCCAGGTCGATTCGATCCAGCGCGGCGGCGAGGCGATCAAAGTGATCGTCGTCAATGTAGCCGAAACGAGCCAGGGCGTCGAGCATATGCGGCAGCGATTGGAAGTGCTCGGCAAATATTCCGATGATGTCTTACAATCGATGGAACAGGTAGCGGCGATCGTCGAAGAATCGGCTTCGGCGGCGGAACAGGTGGCTGCGGCCTCGGAAGAGCAGTCAGCGGCGGCCGAAGAGATCGCTGCGAATGCAGGCGGTTTGGCTGAAATCGCCCAGGATCTGCAGGAAGAGGTGCAAAAGTTCAAGGTCTGAAACGAAAGAGCAGCGCCAAGCTGTAAAACGAGAAAGCGGCGCTGCTTTTTTATGCAATCTTAGCAGATGTGCACAAAAGAGGCGGCTGCTTTTTTGAGCGGTTAAACACAGGGAAAAAGGTGGGAATTAGCGAAAATATACTAAGAGAACCAGTGAGGCAGGAGGAAGAAAAAGTGGAACAATTACAGAGAAAAGTAGAGAGTTTGCAGCAGGAAATGCTGCAGAGCATTAAAGAATCGGTGGCGATCCCGAGTGTACAAGGCGAAGCGAAGCCGGGACAGCCGTTTGGCGCAGCGGTGGCAGAGGCGCTCGAGCATGCGCTCGGCGTAGCCGGAAAAATGGGCTTGAAAACGAAGAATCTTGACGGTTATATCGGTTACGCCGAATACGGCGATGGCGAGGAGTACGTCGCGGTGCTCGGTCATCTTGACGTTGTGCCGGAAGGCGACGGCTGGCAGCATCCGCCGTTCGGCTGCGAAGTGCACGACGGAAAGATGTACGGACGCGGCGTGCTTGATGACAAAGGGCCGCTCTTTGCCGCATTATACGGGCTTAAAGCGGTAAAAGAACTGGGCTTGCCGCTTAGTAAACGGGTCAGGATCATTTTTGGCACCAATGAAGAGACCGGTTGTCTCGATGCGGCGTACTATACGGAGAGAGAACCGGCCCCGGCGGCAGGTTTTACGCCTGATGCGAGTTTTCCGGTCATTCATGCGGAAAAAGGCATCGTGAATTTTGAACTGAAAAGCTCGTTTCAAGCAGCGCAGAAAGGTGAAATCATCCTGAACCGTCTTGATGGAGGACGGTTGCCGAACATGGTGCCGGATTATTGTGAAGCCGTTCTGACCTGTAGTGCTCCAGATACGGTAGTGGCTGCCTGCAGCGACTATGCCCAGAGAAAGAACTGTGAAATCAGTGCGGTTTGTGACGGAAATACAGTCAATGTTACAGCTCGAGGGTTGGGGGCGCATGGTAGTACGCCGGAACTCGGCGTCAATGCGGCGATGCTGATGGTGGACTTCTTGCAGGGACTGCAAATTGCCGGCGGCGTCAGCGAAGCGTTGCATAAATTGCAAAAAGCAATCGGTGAAGAAACGAATGGCGCATCACTCGGCATTGCCTGCCAGGATGAACCATCCGGATTGCTAACAAACAACCTGGGGATTTTAAAGATCGATGAGACAAGCATGACCGCTACTTGCAACGTACGTTACCCGGTCACGCTGAAGTTTGAAGATTTGCTGGCTAAACTGGAGCAGGGGGTTGCTGCGCTAGGCTTGACGCTGGTATGCCGTAAGCCGCATTTACCGCTTTATTTCCCGAAAGATCATCCGCTGGTTGCCACGCTGCTCCGCATCTTCGAAGAGCAGACCGGCATAAAGGCGGCACCGCTGGCGATCGGCGGCGGAACGTATGCCAAGACGATGTCGAATGTCGTTGCCTACGGTCCGGAATTTCCCGGCACGCCAGGCTGCTGTCATGAGCCAAATGAGCAGATGGCGCTCGATGAACTGCTGCTCAGCGCCAAAATTTATGCGCAGGCTATTTATGAACTGGCCAGATAAAGGATAAAAAAGCCTGGAAAGCTTTGCTTTCCAGGCTTTTTTATGACTGTTAATAGGGGGCCGTCTCAAACATTTTCTGCGTGACCCACTTATAAAAGACGGAGCCGCAACGATTGCAGCAATAAAGATTCCAGCCGCGGACCAAAGGCTTTGAAACGAGATGAGCCCGGCCAGCGCAGGAATGGGTGATGATGGCATACATAGAGACAGCTCCTTTAACGGATTCGAAGGCTGAACCAGTCTAAAACATATTCTAGCCAAGCGGGCGAATTCCCTTTAAATTAGCTGACGCACGATCGTGCAGACTGATCAGTCAAAAACAATGACGATCGTCAGCTGCTATAACTATCGGTGAAAAGTGTCACGGACTTAAGGAAATAGAGAAAAAGAAAAGGCGGCTGCAGCAAAATAGCTTGCAAGCTACCGGCTACAGCCGCCTTTTTAAATTACTGTGGCGCTCAACGCGTACCGTAACTTTCGCCGGTGCTGATCGCGGCCTGCGCCGCCGCGAGGCGGGCGATCGGAACACGGTAAGGCGAGCAGCTGACAAAGTCCAGACCGATTTCGTGGCAGAACTGGACCGAATTCGCTTCGCCGCCGTGCTCGCCGCAAATGCCGATCAAAAGATCGGGGCGGACGCGGCGTCCTTTTTCGACCGCGATCTGCATCAGTTGGCCGACGCCTCTGCGGTCCAGCGTGATGAAAGGATTGTCCTTGAGAATTTTGAGGTTGAGATAGTCGGAAAGGAATTTTCCTTCGGCATCATCGCGGCTAAAGCCAAGCGTGGTCTGCGTCAGGTCATTGGTGCCGAAGCTGAAGAAATCGGATACTTCGGCCAGTTCGTCGGCCAATAGAGCGGCGCGCGGCAGTTCGATCATCGTGCCGCTGGTATAGTGGAACGTCACGCCATATTGCTGCATCGTTTCCTGCGCGATGCGGTCGATCTTCTCTTTGAAGAAGACCATTTCCGATTTATCGATCGTCAAAGGAACTTCGATTTCCGGCAGAACCTGGACGCCTTCTTTGCTTAAACGGGCCGCGGCATTGCAGATCGCCTGAATTTGCATTTCATATATTTCCGGGAAACTGATGCCGAGGCGACAGCCGCGATGGCCAAGCATCGGGTTGAATTCATGCAGCGCGCGTACTTTGCGCAGCAGCAGTTCGCGGCTGCGCAGGCGCTCGGGTTCCTGGCCGGTCGCGCGAAGCGTGGCGGTTTCGACCAGCAGCTCTTCGAGACTGGGCAGGAATTCATGCAGCGGCGGATCGAGCAAGCGGATGCAAACCGGATAACCGGCCATCGCCTTGAGGATGCCGTAGAAATCGCTTTCCTGCATCGGCAGGAGAGCTTGCAAAGCTTCAAGCCGTTCCTCGGTCGTTTCGGCCAGAATCATCTGCTGTACATGCGGCAAGCGTTCCTGCCCCATGAACATGTGCTCCGTGCGGCAGAGACCGACGCCGGCGGCGCCGAATTCGCGCGCTTTGAGTGCGTCTTCCGGCGTGTCGGCATTGGCTCTGACCTGCAGGCGGCGCACGTCATCGGCCCAGGAGAGGAGTGTGAGATATTCTTTGGACAGGACAGGATCCTTCATCGGCACATTGCCGAGGATGACCCGTCCGGCCGCGCCGTCGATCGAGACGAGATCGCCTGCCTTGACGACGGTGCCGTCGACGGAAAATTCCTGCTTGGCGTAATCGATTTTAATCGCTTCGCAGCCGCAGACGCAGGGCTTGCCCATGCCGCGCGCGACCACCGCGGCGTGGCTGGTCATGCCGCCGCGACTGGTTAGGATGCCCTGTGCGGCGACGATGCCGTGAATGTCGTCCGGCGTCGTTTCGGTACGGACGAGCAGCACTTTTTGGCCGCTCTTGCCCAGCCGCTCGGCTTCGTCGGAGTCGAAGACCACCTGGCCCGAAGCAGCGCCGGGCGAAGCCGGCAGGCCTTTGGCCAGTACGGTGAGTTTGGCCTCGCTGTCAATTTGGCGGTGCAGCAAGTGATCGAGCTGCGCCGCTTCGATCAAGAGTAGCGCGTCATTTTTACTGATCAGACCTTCCATAGCCAGATCGTGCGCGATCCGGATGCCGGCCTGCGCGGTTCGTTTGCCGTTGCGCGTCTGCAGCATGTAGAGCTTGCCTTTTTCGACCGTGAATTCAATGTCCTGCAGATTTTTGTAGTGCTTTTCCAGCGTACGGGCGATTGTCGAGAACTGCTGATAGACCGCCGGCATTTCTTCGGCCAGCTTGGCGATCGGGCGCGGCGTGCGGATGCCGGCGACGACGTCTTCGCCCTGTGCGTTGGTAAGATATTCGCCGTATAAGACGTTTTCGCCGGTCGAGGGGTTACGCGTGAACGCGACGCCCGTGCCCGAATCGTCGCCCATGTTGCCGAAAACCATCGATTGGATGTTGACCGCGGTCCCGAGATTGTGGTCGATTTTATTCAGGTTGCGATATATAATGGCGCGGTCGTTGTTCCAGGAACGAAAGACCGCTTCTACGGCCATGAACAGCTGTTCCATCGGGTCTTCGGGGAAAGGACGGCCAAGCCGTTCTTTGACCAATGATTTGAACTGGTCGATCAGCGAACGCAGCGCGTCGGCGGACAGTTCCTGATCGTAGGTGACGCCCTGGCGTTCTTTTTCTTTGCTCAGGATATGTTCAAAATCATGTTTGGGGATTTCGAGCACCACATCGCTGAACATTTGAATGAAACGGCGGTAGGAGTCATAGGCGAAACAGAGATTGCCGGTCAAGCGCGCCATGCTTTTAACGGTCTGCTCGTTAAGACCGAGATTGAGAATGGTGTCCATCATACCCGGCATCGAGAAGACGGCGCCGGAACGAACGGAAATCAAAAGCGGGTTGTCGACATTGCCAAGCTCCTTGCCGACGTTTTTTTCGAGCGTGACCAGGTTACGCTTGATTTCTTCCGCCAAACCGTCGGGGAGTTGCTGGCCGCTTTCATAATATTCGCGGCAGGCTTCGGTACTGATTGTCATTCCCGGGGGAACCGGCAAACCGATCTTGGTCATCTCAGCCAGATTGGCGCCTTTGCCTCCCAAGAGGGAACGCATTTCGGCGCCACCTTCATGAAACAGATATACGTACTTTGCCATTATTCAATCACTCCTTTACGGTAGATATCGAGCACGCGGGCAGCCGTTTCTTCTGTCGCCTTGCTGGTTACGTCCAGGATCGGACAACCGATGCGGCGCATGATGTCTTCGGCATACTTCAGTTCCTCCAGGATGCGCTCCAGGCTTGCGTAATCGGATTTTCCGCCGACGCCAAGGCCCATCGTCTTCAAACGTTCTTTGCGAATCTCCATTAATAAAGAGGGTTTTATCGTCAGACCGACGACTTTCGAGGGCGGAACGAGGAACAATTCCTCCGGCGGCGCAATGTCGATGACGAGCGGAATATTGGCGGCCTTGAGGCCTTTGTGCGCCAAATACATGCATAGTGGGGTCTTGGATGTGCGGGAAACGCCGGTGATTACGATGTCCGACTTCAAAAGACCGCGCGGGTCCTTGCCGTCATCAAACTTGACGGCAAATTCGATCGCTTCGATCTTGGTAAAATAAGCGTCGTCCACCTTGCGGATCAGACCGGGTTCGTTACGCGGCGTGAGGTTTGTCAGCGAGGCCAATACGTCGATGACCGGGCCCATCAGATCGGCATGCGGAATGCCGGATTTGTGCAGACGCTGCTCCAGATAATTCATCAATTCCGGCCGCACGAGCGTGTAGATGACGGCTGCCTGATTGGCTTCGACTTCTTCCAGCGCTTCCGCCAGTTGCAGTTCCGTCGTCAAGAAGGATTTGCGGATGATGTTGAGATGAATGCCGCCGAATTGGCTCAGCGCAGCTTTGAGAACGAGTTCACCGGTTTCGCCGACGGAATCGGATAAGATATAAACGGTGGGATTGGACACGCTAAAACCTCCCGTCTTAAAATCTACTCTTCGGCCAGTTGGACAAACAGACGAGTCAGATTGGTCTTGGTGAAGCGTCCGACTACCCGATAGACGGAGCCGGAGGCGGTTGGCAGCGGAACGACAACGGGCAACGCGTCGATTTGATGCGTCAGCAGTTTCTTCGCGGCGTTCAAAACCGTTTCGTCCGGTGTGGTGAAAATGATGTTCGGCATGCGCGTCATCGCGACGCTGACCGGAAGTTCGGTGATATTGTGGTTGCCCATGGCGGCCTTGATCAAATCCTTGCGCGACAAAACGCCGTCAAGACCGTCTTCTTCCGAGACGACAAAGATGGTGCCGACGTCTTCGCGAAACATTGTTACGATGGCTTCATAAACGGATTTTGTGCCGTGAATGACGATGGGCGGAGAGTGGATCGTTTTTACCTGTAGATCATCAAAGAGGGCGGGGCTGATCATTTTTGGGTTTTTCCCGGTGAAGTAATAGCCTACTTTCGGTTTGGCCTCGGCCAGGCCGGAACTCGTCAAAATCGCCAAATCGCTGCGCAAAGCGGCGCGGCTCAGGTTAAGACGTCCTGCAATGGCGCTGCTGGTGATCGGGCCGGACTCTTTAATCATTTCCAGGATAAGAAGTTGTCGGGCTGAAAGTTCGATGGGGAATCACCTCCTTACGATTCATTAATAGGCGCTAATATAAATATAGTATATCATATTATCGAAAAGACAACATACTAAAGGAGCGGAATAAGGGGAGGATTTTTTTTGTGAAAAAGGCGGCGTAAGAAACACATAACAAGAAAGCGGTTTCAAAGAGAAGCGGCGTGCAAGTGCCTTGCTCATTGTAAAGTATACATAATAAATAGAAACAAGCTAAAAAAAATCAGCGAACGGTCAGGATTTGCAAATGGTGTACCTTATTTGACGAAATACAATTGTTTTTAGAAAAAAGCGAAAAGTTTATGCGCGCAAGAGGATTTTTCTAAGGAAATGTAGTATATTTGTATACGAATCAAGCTGTCGCTTTGAAGGCGACGGAGGAGCGAAAAAACAAGGAGGAAAAACATGAAGAACATGAAGTGGATGTTGGCCTGTCTGTTAGCCGTGCTGATGTTGTCGACCGCGTTTATTAGCGGCTGCGGCAAGAAGGAAGAAGCGAAACCGGCGGACGGTGCTAAGAAAATCAAGGTTGGTTTGGTGTTTGACGTTGGCGGACGCGGTGATAAGTCCTTTAACGACGCTGCGTATGCGGGTCTGGAAAAAGCGACGAAAGAGTTTGGCGACAAAATTGAAGTCAAATATCTCGAACCGGCTTCCGGCGGTGAAAACCGTGAACAACTGCTGCGCCTTTTGGCACAGGAAAAGTATGATATCATTTTTGGCGTAGGCTTCATCTTTACCGATGCGGTTGCTAAAGTTGCCAAAGATTTTCCGCAGACCAAGTTTGCTCTCATCGATGGATATGTACCGGAGCTGAAAGACAGCAGCAATATTTCCTGCCTGCTCTTTAAAGAACAGGAAGGCTCGTTCCTGACCGGCGCAGCGGCTGCGCTGAAAAGCAAGACCGGTAAAGTAGGTTTTGTCGGCGGCATGCAGATTCCGACGATTGAAAAGTTTGAAATCGGTTACACGGCGGGCGCTAAATTCATTAATCCGAATATCGTCGTCATGTCCGATTATATCGGCACGACCGGCGAAGCGTTCAAAGATCCTGTGAAAGGCAAGGAATTGACGCTGAAGCAGATCAAAGACGGCGTTGATGTTGTCTACCATGCTTCCGGCGCGTCCGGCATCGGCGTGATCGAGGCAGTGGCTTCGCAGAAAAAACTGGCGATTGGCGTAGACTCCGACCAATCGTTGACGGCAACCGACGCACAGCGTCCGTTCATCCTGACTAGCATGCTGAAACGCGTCGATACCGCTGTTTTCAACGCGATTAAGAGCGTGCTCGACAACAAGTTCAAAGGCGGCTATCAAGAGTTTGGCGTCAAGGAAGACGGCGTCGGCTATGCTGAGAACGAATACAACAAGAATATGATCGGCGACATCAAAGGTAAACTGGAAGAAATAAAAGCCAAGATCATTGCAGGCGAGATCAAAGTGCCCGCCAGCAAGAAGGATCTGAAATAGTCCGCGCACTGTAGCGCAGAAGGCAAGAGATGAGCCGGGGGCTGGTGAACGTTGTCAGCCCCCGTTTCATATCGCAGTTTGTAACCGGTTTCTAAGTCAGCAAGAAAGCCTTTGTAAAGAAGGAGAGTTACTGTGGAGAAGATATTAGAATTAAAAGGGATTACAAAACGGTTTCCCGGACTGGTCGCGAACGATAGCATTTCTTTAATCGCGCTAAAGGGCGAAGTGCATGCGCTGGTCGGAGAAAACGGCGCGGGCAAAAGCACGTTGATGAATATCATCACCGGCCTGTATCATCAGGACGAAGGCGAAGTCTGGCTGCGCGGCGAGAAGTTGCAGCTCGTCGGGCCGCGCGATGCGATCCTAAAAGGCATCGGCATGGTGCATCAGCATTTTATGCTGGTCAATCGTTTTACCGTGGTGCAGAATATTATTCTGGGCTTTGAAGAAGCGAAAGGCGGGGTCATTGATTTCGCCAAGGCTCGGGCCAAGGTGGAAGAACTCTGCCGCTTATATGATTTTAAATTGGATTTGGACAAGCCGGTGGGCGAACTTTCGGTCGGCCACCAGCAAAGGGTAGAGATTCTCAAAGTCTTGTATCGGGGCGCGGATATCTTGATTCTCGACGAACCTACGGCCGTGTTGACGCCGCAGGAAGTGGAAGAGCTGTTTGTCAATCTGAATCGTTTGAAAGCAGAGGGCAAAGTCATTTTGTTCATCAGCCACAAACTGAATGAAGTTCTGCGCATTTCCGATCAGATCACCGTATTGCGCCGCGGCAAAGCGATCGGTACGGTAAGGGGAGCGGAAACGAGCAAGAAACAGCTGGCGGAAATGATGGTCGGCCGTCCGGTGCTCTTTCAACTTGAGAAACCGGCCTGCACGGCAACCGAGGCCGTTTTGCAAATGAAAAATGTCAGCGTTAAAGGCGAATCGACGCATTACAGCTTGAATCAACTGAGTCTGACCGTCCGGCGCGGCGAAATTTACGGCGTGGCCGGCGTCGAAGGCAACGGACAGCGTGAACTGGTCGAAACGATCATGGGATTGACCCGCTATGATGCGGGCGAGATTCTGATCAAGGGCGAAGATATCAAAGGAAAAAGCGTGAGCGCGATCCGCCATATCGGCGTCGGCTATATCCCGGAAGACCGCCATCATCGTGCGGTAGTTCTGCCGATGACGGTTTGGGAAAATGCGGTGCTCGGCCTGCACCGCGAACCGGCGGCAGGATCGGCTTGGAAGCTTAATATTGCAGCAATCAAGGAATTCACCGCGCGCAAGATCAAAGAATTCGATA
Source organism: Azotosporobacter soli (assembly GCF_030542965.1). Classification (NCBI taxonomy): domain Bacteria; kingdom Bacillati; phylum Bacillota; class Negativicutes; order Selenomonadales; family Sporomusaceae; genus Azotosporobacter; species Azotosporobacter soli. The sequence goes on along the minus strand of NZ_JAUAOA010000006.1, from coordinate 121,026 downwards.
TTCGCCTCAGCTCCTATGACATGGCGATCCGCAATCTTTCCGGCGGCAATCAGCAAAAAGTCGTTCTGGCGCGCGAACTCAGTCAGGATCCTGATTTCATCATTGCATCGCAGCCGGTGCGTGGTCTTGATATCGGCGCGATCGAGTTTGTGCAAAAACAGCTGATCGAGGCTCGCAACCGCTGCAAAGGAGTACTCCTGATCTCGGCGGACCTGGAAGAAGTGCTTTCTGTATCCGACCGCGTCGGCATCATGTATAACGGGGAAATCGTGAAAGAATTCGTGCCGGGTGAGTTGGACATAGAAGAAATCGGCCAGTATATGCTGGGCGCCAGCCAGAAAGGAGGCGAGGCTATCCATGAATAAAAAGACGAAGATCTTATGGCTGCAAATCTTGACGCCGCTGGCGGCCGTACTGTTCGCGATGATTGTCAGTTCCTTTCTGATGTTAGCGATCGACAAGAATCCGCTTGAAGTATATGCGACGATGGTCGAGTTCAGTTTTAGCCGCATGGACAGTATGGCGGCGATCCTGTTCAATGCGACGCCGCTCATTTTTTCCGGCCTTTCCGTGGCGGTCGGTTTTCGCCTCGGTCTTTTTAATATCGGCGTTGAAGGGCAGTATTTCATGGGCGCGTTTTGCGCCGCACTGGTCGGCTTTAGTTTTACCAACTTACCGATGTTTATTCATTTGCCGCTTGCGATCGTTGCGGCAATGGCCGGCGGCATGCTCTGGTCGGCGATTGCGATTTATCTGAAACTGAAACGCGGCGTGCATGAAGTCATCAGTACGATCATGCTCAATTACATCGCCTACTCTTTGATTCATTATCTGGTGGCCGATGTGTTCATGGATCAGAACCAAAATATTCCGGAAGGGCTGGGCTCGCCGCTGATTCGAACGGCTAAGATCGCAGAATCGGCGCTGATGCCGAAATTGCATGGCTTGATGGGCTTGTTTGGCGTCGAACTGCCAAGCTATGTGTACGTGAACTGGTTTTTCCTGCTGGCGATCGCACTGGCGGTCGGCATCTACTATCTGATCCAGCGTACGCCGTTCGGCTTTGAAATCCGCGCCGTCGGACAAAATCCGGGCGCGGCCGAAGCTTCGGGCATCAAACCGGCGGGCGTATATCTGCGCGGCTTTCTTTTGAGCGGCGCCATTGCAGGCCTGGTCGGTCTGTCGCACCTTCTCTGCTTTTACGGCTTCATGGATCTTGATTTTCCGAAAAGTCTCGGCTTCAACGGCATTGCGGTTGCGCTGATGGGCAATAACAATCCGCTCGGCATTGTGCTGTCGGCGCTTTTATTCGGCTTTCTCAGCCGCGGTGCAGAAGGCATTCAAACCTTTTTAGGCGTGCCGATGGAAAGCGTCGTCATCATGCAGGGCATCATCATCCTCAGTGTGGTTGTGGCGGCGAATATTCTCGGCCGATACATCCGCATCTGGGAAAAGAAGGAGGCGTAAGCGATGGATATCATGGAAATGCTAGCCTCAGCGCTGCGCATGACGATGCCGATCCTGATCACCGGTATCGGCGCCATTTACTCGGAGCGCAGCGGCGTAACGAATATAGGCTTGGAAGGCATGATGCTGACCGGCGCTTTTTGGGGGGCATACGGATCGCTGCATGGCGGACCGGAAGTCGGTGTCATCTGGGCAATCGGCATGGCGATGCTGATGGCGCTCGTGCACGCGTTCGTTACGGTTACCTATGGCGTTGACCAAATCGTTTCGGGCGTGGCGATCAATATCCTGGCCTATGGCCTGGCTCGCTTTTTCAGCATCGCGCTGTATGGGATGGCGACGACCAGCCCGCATGTCGAAAGTTTGCCGCACATTGATATTCCTGTTCTGGCGAATATCGAATTTTTCCGGCCGCTTGCGGCTGGCGTCTCGCCGATCATCCTCCTCGGTTTGGCGCTGGTCTTCGTCACGTATTGGGTGCTGGAACGCACAGTTTTCGGTCTGCGCTTGAAAGCGGTCGGTGAAAATCCCCTGGCGGCCGATACGCTCGGCGTCAAGGTGCAATGGTACCGCTACGGCGGCGTTTTGATCAGTGGGGCCTTTGCCGGTCTGGCGGGCGCGTATCTGGCTATTGAGCATACGGGAATGTACGTCGAGGGCATGACGCAGGGAAAAGGCTTCATCGCGCTCGCGGCGATGATCTTCGGCAATTGGAAACCGTTCGGCACGTTGACGGCCGCTTTTCTCTTTGGCTTTGCCGAAGCGTTCAGCCTGCGGGTCGTGCAAAACAAGATTATTCCGTATCAGTTTATTAAAATGCTGCCTTATCTGCTCACGTTATTCGTACTGGCTGGCGTAGTGCGTAAAACGCAGCCTCCGGCGGCGGTCGGAATTCCTTATTCACGCGAAGAAAAATAGAAGCAAAGAAATGAAGGCGCAAGAAAGACGGACGCGCAGCGAAAAGCTGCGCGTCCGTCTTTCTTTAATTTAAAAAAACGGCAAAAGCGGCAGGAAAAAAAAGGGAATCCGTCAAATTACTGCATAGAGAATCGTTTCTGACGAAGTGCAAGAGCGTGGATGCGAGGAGGGATTGTTTAGTGAATTTTGGCGTACTGGAACGGAAGATCGACTGCCGCCGGAAACAATTGCACCGCCTGGCTGATGAAAAAGGGCTGGCCAGCATGGAAGTGCTCGAAGCCAGTCGGCGGCTCGATGAAGTGATCGTTGCATATCAGAGATTGTTGCAAAAATTGGAAAGAAAAAGTTGCAATAAAGCGGCTTTTGGCAGATAAAAAGAAAGAAAGTGTAAGAGAAAAGCGTGAGAAAAAAGAAGAAATGTCTCTAATTAAAGGAAGATAAAGTAAGATGTCGAAAGACAGATATTGACAGTCTACTTTTGAATCAGAACATCGACCGCTGTCAGGCGGCGAAAAAGAGGTGGATCAAAGATGGAAGGTATCTTATTGGCGGCCGCCGAAGCTGCTCCGTTTTGCCAAGTCGGCGATTTAGGCGTCGTCGTCGGTAGTTTGCCGCAGGAGCTGCGGCGCAAAGGGAATGACGTCAGGGTGATCATGCCGCGTTACCAGAGCCTCACGTTGGAGGCGAAGCTGCTCGGCGAAGTCACGGTGGAACTCGGTTGGCGCAGGCAGATTGCGAAAGTTGAACAGGTTGAGCATGAAGGCGTTAGCTTTTATTTTATCGGCAATGACTATTATTTCGACCGGCCGGATGTTTATGGTTATGCGGATGACGGCGAGCGCTACGCATTCTTTTGCCGCGCCGTTCTGGAAGCGTTGCCGCTCTTACAGTTTTGGCCGAAGGTCATCCACTGCCACGACTGGCATACCGGGCTGGTTGGCGTGATGCTGCAGGAATTTTACCGGCAGCGGCCGGAATATCAAAGCATGCGAACCGTGTTCACAGTGCATAACGCTCGCTTTCAAGGAGCTGTTTCCGGCGATTTCTTCGAAGATATGCTCGGTTTGCCGCCGGAGAAGGTGAACGCGCTCGGTCTGAAGGAAGAAGGCGGCTTCACGTTCCTGCAGGCGGGGATACGGATGGCGGACCAGTTGACGACGGTCAGTCAAAGCGGCATCCGCGAAATGACTGCGGTTGCCCAGGCGGCGCCGCTTGCCGCAATGCCGCTACCGAAAATAAGCGCCATTCCCTACGGTCTTGATTATAAGGAATACAATCCCAGCAGTGATCCCTACATTTATGCGCAGTACCATAATCGCGCGCTGAAAAAAAGGCTGCAGAACAAACTGGATTTACAAGAGGCGTTGGAACTGCCCGTGCGGGGCGATATCCCGTTGGTCGGTATGGTGTCGCGCGGCGAAAAAGATCAGGGTTTCGAACTTTTGCTGCCTGTACTGGCGGAAATGATGGCGCTGAACATCCAGTTGGTCATTGCCGGATACGGCGGAATCGAAGAGCGGCTCAGACTCACGGAGGCGTCGCTTCGCTATCGCGGCAAGCTGGTCTTTTTGGAAAGCGGCGAAGAAGAAGTGGTGCGGCGGATTTATGCCGGGTCGGATTTGTTCTTGATCCCCTCACGCAGCGAAGCGTGCGGTTTGTCGCAGCTGATCGCGATGCGCTACGGCAGTCTGCCGGTGGTGCGCGGTTGCGGTAAGGTAACCGATACGGTCGCGGCTTACAATGCGATGACCGGCGAAGGGTGCGGTTTTGTTTACTCGCGTTATGACGCGCAGGAGATGATCGCTGCCGTGCGCCAGGCGGTCGACCTGTACGGCAACCGCAAGGCGTGGGAACAGATCGTGCGCAATGCGATGAAGCGCGATAACAGCTGGCAGCAGCCGGTGAAGGAATATTGCAGCTTGTATCAGCAATTGACGCAGGAGTAGCGAAAAAAGTTAAAATAATTAAAAAATGATTGAAAATTGCAAAAATAACGGATGCAGGCAGGATTTGCCAAGCAAGAGACGGAAGAAAGTCAGTCAAGACCTTGGTTGCTGGACGAGATTTTCACAGGTAGGGGGACGATGTAATGTTAAGAAATAAAGAAGCGTTTAAAGAGGCCTTCGTTACCAAGTTGCAGTCCATGTTTGGCAAAAGCATCAGTGACGCCAGCGTGACCGATAAATATGTCGCGTTGGCGCGCGTTATGCGTGACAACATCAGTATGGATTGGGTGCAAAGCAACGATCAGTACACGGAAAAAGAAGAGAAACAAATGTATTATTTCTCGATGGAGTTCCTGCTCGGCAAATTCCTCGATATGTATCTGATCAACATGGGACTGAAAGAGACCTGCCAGGAAGCTCTGAGCGAGCTTGGTATCAGTTTGGAAGAACTGGAGAAGGAAGAGCCGGATCCGGGGCTTGGCAATGGCGGTTTGGGGCGCTTGGCGGCGTGTTTCATGGAATCACTGGCGGCGCTGCAGCTGCCGGGACATGGCTGCGGCATTCGCTACAAATACGGCTTGTTCGAACAGCGGATCCTCGACAATAACCAGGCGGAGCTGCCGGACAACTGGCTAAAAGACGGTTATGTCTGGGAGTTTAGAAAGCCGGATAAGGCTGTGGAAGTGCATTTTGGCGGCAATATCCGGATGGAGGAGCAGGACGGACGCTTGAACTGCATACATGAGAATTATGAAGCAGTCGCAGCCGTTCCATATGACGTGCCGATCATTGGCTATCGTAACAATAATGTCAATACGCTGCGCCTCTGGAACGCCGAATCGATCAATGACACATTCGATCTGGCTTCGTTCAACCGGGGCGAATATCTGCAGGCGATGGAGTACCGCGCATCCGTCGGCATGATCTCTAAAATCCTCTATCCGCAGGATAATTTTTACGAGGGCCGTCTGCTGCGTCTAAAGCAGCAATATTTTTTCACGTCCGCCGGTCTGCAGAGCATTGTGCGCCGCTTCAAGAAAAAATACGAAGACATCCGCCTGCTGCCCGACAAGGTCGCGATCCATATCAACGACACGCATCCGGCGGTCGCCGTGCCGGAACTGATGCGTCTGCTGATGGATCAGGAGGGACTAGGCTGGGATGCGGCCTGGGACATCACGCGCCGTACGATCTCGTACACCAATCACACGATCATGCCGGAAGCGCTCGAGACATGGCCGATCGATATGTTCAAGCAGCTGCTGCCGCGCATCTACATGATCGTGCATGAGATTAATGAGCAGTTTTGCAAAGAGTTATGGAAACAGTATCCGGGCAATTGGGATCGCATCGCCAATATGGCGATCATTGCGGACGGCCTCATTCACATGGCCCGCCTGTCGGTAGTCGGCAGTTACAGCGTAAATGGCGTGGCCGCGATCCATACCGATATCCTGAAGAATCACATCATGGCCGACTACAACCAGTTCTATCCCGGCAAATTCAACAACAAGACCAACGGAATCACGCACCGGCGCTGGCTGGTGAAGGCGAATCCTAAACTAAGCGCGTTGCTCAATGAAACGATCGGCGAGACCTGGGTCTATAATCCGATGGATTTAAAAGAGTTGAGCAAGCATGCGGATGATAAGCGCGTGCTTGAGCAACTGCGCCGCGTAAAACAAAACAACAAGAAGGCGCTGGCAAAATACATTAAAGACCAGAACGGTGTTACGGTCGATCCTAACTCGCTCTTTGACGTTCAAATTAAGCGCATCCATTCGTATAAGCGGCAGATTTTGAATTTGCTGCACATCATGGATTTGTACAACCGTCTGCAAGAAAATCCGGATCTCGATATTGTGCCGCGAACCTTTATCTTTGCAGGTAAGGCGGCGCCCGGTTATTACATCGCTAAACAGACGATCAAACTCGCCTGCACGATGGCGGCGAAAATCAACAATGACAAACGCATCAAGGACAAATTGAAGGTGTTGTTCCTTGAGAACTACAGCGTCTCGCTCGGTGAAGTCGTCTTCCCCGGTGCCGATCTAAGCGAGCAGATCTCGACGGCCAGCAAAGAAGCGTCCGGAACCGGCAACATGAAGTTCATGATGAACGGCGCAGTGACGATCGGGACGATGGACGGCGCGAACGTCGAGATACGCCAGGAGGTCGGCGACGAGAATATCTTCATCTTCGGTCTGACGAGCGACCAGGTCTTTGACTACTATAACCGCGGCGGCTACAACGCCTGGGATGTCTATAACAACGACCTGCGTCTCAAGACGGTGATGGAGCAGCTGTCGAGCGATTATCTCGGCGTCGACCGCGGCGAATTCCAGCCGCTGTACAGCTATCTTTTGCATAACAATGACGAATTCTTCGTGCTGAAGGATTTTTCCGCCTATGCGAAGGCACAGAGCGATGTTGATCTGGCTTATCGCGACAAGGACGCGTGGGCGAAAAAGAGCTTGCAAAACATTGCAAACTCCGGCATCTTTTCGAGTGACCGGACGATCATGGAATACGCGGAAGATATCTGGAAGATCTGGCCGGTCAATGTATTGGGCAAGCGGAAAAAATAGCCGGTCATAGCTAAAAATCGCTGCGACGATCGTTTTTTTAGAAATAATGCCGCGTGCGGCAAACTGCAAAGGAGGCGGTGAGATGGTTTTTAAACCGGCACCCCTTGACAAGGAAACGATCTACTTGTTTAACAAAGGCTGCAACTATCAAAGTTACCGCTTGCTTGGCGCACATCTGCTGGAGCAAAAAGGCGTAAAGGGCGTCCGCTTCGTTGTCTGGGCACCCAACGCCAGATCCGTGCGGGTCGTAGGGGAATTTAACGCGTGGAACGGCGAACGGCATGTGATGAGCAAAGTGGCGGGGGCCGGACTCTGGAGCCTCTTCGTACCGGAGCTGGAAGCGGGCGTGCAGTACAAGTATGATGTGGAAAAGGCGGACGGTTGGCGCTGGCTGAAATCCGATCCCTATGCGTTCTGGTCGGAAATGCGCCCCGGGACCGCTTCGGTTGTCTATGAACTCGGCAACTATGAATGGAACGATGAAGAATGGCAGACGGCAAAGCAAGAGAGTAGCCCGTATGAAAAACCGATGCTCATTTATGAAGTGCATCTCGGTTCCTGGCGGCGCACGCCGGAGGGAGAGCCGCTGAATTGTCGCGATATCGGCGATTTGCTGCCGGCGTATGCAGCGGAAATGGGCTACACGCATATCGAGCTGTTGCCGGTCGTCGAGCATCCGTTTGACGGATCCTGGGGTTACCAGGCTACGGGCTATTACTCCTTCACCAGTCGCTACGGGAGCCCGGAAGATTTCATGTATCTGGTAGACAAGTGTCACCAACATGGTCTTGGCGTGATCCTCGATTGGGTACCGGGGCATTTTTGCAAGGACGATCATGGTCTACGCCTCTTTGACGGCACGCATTGTTATGAGCCGGAATGCAGCGTTAAAGGGGAGAACCAGGGCTGGGGAACGTCTAATTTTGATTACGGCCGCACGCAGGTGCAAAGTTTTTTGATCTCAAATGCGATCTTCTGGCAGGACGTTTATCATATCGATGGTTTTCGGGTTGACGCCGTTTCCAATATCCTCTATCTGGATTATGGGCGCGAAGACGGCGAATGGCTGCCGAACCGCTACGGCGGCAACGGCAATCTGGAGGGGATCGCCTTTCTCCGTCATCTCAACGCGATCATCTTTCAATACTATCCGAAAGCGTTGATGATGGCGGAAGAATCGACGTCGTGGCCGATGGTATCGTGGCCGACGGACACCGGCGGACTCGGTTTCAACTTCAAGTGGAACATGGGCTGGATGAACGATATGCTGCGCTATATGGAGACCGATCCGATCCATCGCAAATGGTATCATCAGTTGGTGACGTTTTCCTTCATGTACGCTTTTTCCGAGAACTATATTCTCGCGTTGTCGCATGATGAAGTGGTGCATGGGAAGCGCTCCCTGCTCAATAAAATGCCCGGCGACTACTGGCAGAAATTCGCCAATCTGCGTGCGTTCTATGGTTATTGGCTGGCGCATCCGGGCAAAAAGCTGCTCTTCATGGGCGGCGAAATCGGCCAATTTATCGAGTGGGATGACAAAGCCAGCTTGGACTGGCATTTACTTGAACACGAGATGCATCATCGTCTGCAAACCTATTGCCGGGATTTGAATTATTTTTACCGGGGGCAGTCGGCGTTATGGCAAAAAGACTTTGACTGGAGCGGTTTTTATTGGATTGATTGCAGCGACTACCAGCAAAGCATCATCGTTTTTGCCAGGCGTTCGCCAAAGACCGGAGAGACCTTGTTGGTCGTCTGCAACTTCACGCCCGAAGTGCGTTATGATTATCGGATCGGTGTGCCGGAACTGGCTTCTTACGAGGAAGTTTTCAACAGCGATCGTAAAGAATACGGCGGTGCAGGTGAGACGAACGAAGTCTTGCAGGCCGAAAAACTAAAGTGGCAGAACCAGCCCTATTCTCTGCGCCTTAAACTGCCGCCGCTCGCAACGTTGTATTTGCGGGCCCAAAAGCAGAAGGGCTAAGAGATGAAGGAAATGCAATAGATTAAGGTGAGGGGAGAGGCAGACTATGCATAAGAAGAAATGTATGGCCATGTTGCTGGCGGGAGGGCAAGGAAGCCGGCTCGGCATCCTGACGCAAAAGATTGCTAAGCCGGCCGTGCCGTTCGGCGGCAAGTTTCGCATCATCGATTTTACGCTGAGCAACTGTTATAATTCCGGCATCGATACGGTAGGCGTCTTGACGCAGTATAAGCCCTTGGCCTTGAACAGTTATATCGGCATCGGCAGCGCCTGGGATCTCGATCGTCAGCATGGCGGCGTGTTTGTCCTGCCGCCGTACGTCAAAGAGCAAGGCGGCGAATGGTATAAGGGGACGGCCGATGCGATCTGTCAGAATCTGAATTTCATCGATCGTTTCAATCCGGAGAATGTCCTGATTTTGTCGGGCGACCATATCTATAAGATGGATTATTCGCTGATGCTGGAATACCATGTGACGAAAGAAGCGGATGCGACGATCGCCGTTATCGAGGTTCCCTGGGAAGAAACCAGCCGTTTCGGGATCATGAACACCGATGCGGAGAAGCGGATCGTCGAGTTTGAAGAGAAGCCGAAAGAGGCGAAAAGCAATCTCGCTTCGATGGGCATCTACATCTTCAACTGGAAGGCGCTACGCCGCCAGCTGCTCGAAGACGAGGCAAATCCGGCTTCGAGTCACGACTTCGGCAAAGATGTGATTCCGAAAATGCTGCGTGAAAACATGAAAATGGTGGCTTACCCCTTCAGTGGCTACTGGAAGGATGTCGGGACCGTTGAAAGCTACTGGGAAGCCAATATGGACCTTTTGGATGAAGACTCCGCATTACGCCTATATGACCGGTCTTGGCGGATTTATTCCGTCAACCCGCCAAGACCGCCGCATTATATGGCGGCCGGCTCGAGAGTCAAGAACTCGATTGTCAGCGAAGGCTGTATGGTATTTGGTGAAGTGGAAAATTCGATCATATTTCCCGATGTCTATATCGGCAAAGGGGTGAAAATAAAAAACTCGATCATCATGGCCGGCGTGCATATCGAAGATCAGGTCAGCATTGACAAGGTAATCGTCGGTCGCAAGACGCTGGTCAGAACGGGAGCGCAGATCGGTGCGCCGTGCCAGGACGGCAGGCAGGAGATTCTTGTCGTGTCGGGGGACATCATCGTACCGGCGCACAGCCAGGTGACCGCCAATTTATCGACCGGCCGCAGCAGCAGTGAAGAAGAGGACGACGACCTGAACGCAGGGGGATCAATGCCGGTAAAAATGGCGCCAAATGAAATCGTTAAAATGCCACCCCAACATTTAAAAATCGTAAAAAAGCCGGGCCTTCCGGTCGAACATCGTACAAATAAGGACGGCGGCAGTGGGGGGGAGAAGCAATGATGGACATGATGGGCATCATCAACATGAATGAAGCGGAAGATTATTTGGGCGATATTACGAGGGTCAGACCGCTGGCGGCAGTTCCTTACGGCGGGCGATACCGTCTCGTCGACTTTACGTTGTCGAACATGGTGAATTCCGGTATCGATAACGTGGGGATTTTTATCCAGCATAAATACCGTTCGTTGATGGATCATTTGCGCTCCGGCAAAGAGTGGGATCTGGCGCGCAAGCGGGACGGGCTGTTTATTTTGCCGCCCGCATATTCTAAATTGCCGATGCAGATGCACCGCGGCGACGTGGAGAATTTATATGCGAATCTGGATTATATCTCGCAAAGCCGGCAAAAGTATGTGGTGATTTCGGGCGCCAATATGATCTGTAATTTCGATTTTCGCGAGGTGCTGGAATTTCACAAACGAACCGGCGCCGATATTACCGCGATGTACGGCGAAGCGGATTGCGACGCTGCGGACTGCAGCAAGTCACATGTTTTGGAAACCGATGCCGAAGGACGGGTGACCGACATCCGCGAATTTGAAGCGATCAAAGGCTGCCGCAAGATGGCGATGGAAGTCTTCGTGATGGAAAAAGCACTGCTTGTCGAGATGATCAACGAATGCATTTCACGCGGCGACTATGACTTCATTAAGCATTGCGTGATTAAAAATTGTCAGCGTTTGAAAATTTTCGGTTTTCATCATCCGGGCTATGTCGGGCGAATCATTTCGCTGCAGAGCTATTTTCAGCACAGCATGGCGCTGTTGCAGCCTGCCATCTGGCGCGAACTGTTTTTCAAGAGCGGTTTGGTTTATACGAAGGTTAAGGACGAACCGCCGTCCAAATACGGGGCAACAGCGGACGTGTCCAATTCATTGGTTGCCGGCGGCTGCCATCTCGAAGGCCGCGTGGAAAACAGCATTTTGTTTAGAGGAGTCAAGGTGCATAAAGGCGCCTATGTGAAAAACAGCATCATTATGCAACAGGGCGTGATTGAAGCGGGCGTAGTGCTTGATAATGTCATCTGCGATAAATCGGTTCGCGTTACGGCCGGTAAACAGTTGAAGGGAGAGAGCAATTATCCGCTGGTAATCAAAAAGGGGAGAGTGATCTGAGATGACTAAGGTTCTGTTTGTGGCCGCCGAAGCGGTTCCTTTCGCCAAAACGGGAGGTTTGGGAGACGTGATAGGCTCCCTGCCGAAAGAGCTGCGTCAGAAAGGTCTCGACGTCAGAGTAATCCTGCCTAAATATCAGGACATTCCTGCTTCGTTTCAGGAACAGATGACGTTAAAAGCCGAATTCACGGTGCCGGTCGGCTGGCGCCAACAATATTGCGGCATCTATATGCTCGAATATCAGGGCATCACATTTTACTTTGTCGACAATGAATATTACTTCAAACGGCATGGCTTTTACGGCTACGGCGACGATGCCGAGCGCTTCGCCTTTTTCAGTCGTGCGGTACTGGAAGGGCTCGACAAGATCGATTTCATGCCCGAAGTCCTGCACTGCCATGATTGGCATGCGGCCGTAGTGCCGGTACTGCTGAAGGCGAATTATGCCGAGCGTCCCGAGTATCAAGGCGTAAAAACCGTATTCACGGTGCATAACCTGCGTTATCAAGGCGTTTTTCCGCAGGTGGTTATGGCGGATATCTTGGGACTCGAGTGGCAGTATTTTCAGCCGGACGGTCTCGAGTTTTTCGATGCGGTCAACTATATGAAGGGCGGTCTGGCCTACGCCGATCGCATCACGACGGTAAGCCGTACCTATGCGCAGGAGATTCAGGATCCGTTTTACGGCGAGCAGCTTGACGGCTTATTGCGTAAGCGTCGGGAAGATCTGAGCGGCATCACGAATGGTATTGATTATGATGATTACAATCCAGCCGTCGACAAAGCGCTTTTTGTCAACTATGATGCAAGCTGCATCGAAAAACGCCGCGAGAATAAGAGTAAGCTGCAACAGCAACTGAAGTTACCGGTCAAGGACGTGCCGCTGATTGCGGTGGTTTCAAGGCTGGTCGGGCCAAAGGGCATGGATCTGGTAGAATATGCGCTGAATGACATGGTGAAGCATTTGCGCCAGACCGGTCAGGAGAAATATGGCGTACAGTTTGTCGTCGTCGGAACCGGCGAAGCGCGCTATGAAAATTTCTTTAAATATCTGGCCTGGCAATTCCCCGGAAAACTGTCGGCCAACATCATCTTTGACGATCGCCTGGCGCGGCAAGTCTATGCGGGCGCTGATCTCTTCCTGATGCCGTCGCTCTATGAGCCATGCGGCATCGGACAATTGATCGCCATGCGTTACGGTTGCTTGCCGATCGTGCGCGAAACCGGCGGCCTGAAGGATACCGTGACGCCTTACAACAGCCATACCGGCGAAGGAACCGGTTTCAGCTTCGCCAACTACAATGCGCATGAGCTAATGGAAACGATGGAGCGGGCGCTCGAGCTTTATGAAGACCGGCCTACCTGGGAAAAGATCATCAAGAATGCGATGCAGCGCAATTTCAGCTGGCAAGAGTCGGCCAGGCAGTACCAGGAAGTCTATGCGGAAATCGCAGGTAAAAAGTAAGCGTGTGAGAAATAAAAGAACACAGAGATGGGCAGTCGGAAAAGGACAATGGCTTTTTGCGCTTTCCTTCGCTCTGTGTTCTTTGCACATCAAAGAAGATGTCAGGCAAGACTAGGGGGTGTCCGGATGAAAAGCGAACAAATCATGCACGATTCGCAGGTCGGCTTTTACCGCAGTCCGTTTGGCGCAGTACCCTGCGGCGAAGTCGTAATCCTGCGCCTTGAAGTGGCGACGCAGCTGAAGACGAAAGAAGTAAAGCTGCGCATTTGGCAAGACGGCGTCGGTGAGAGACTGCTGCCGCTCATCTTAAAAGAAGACGGCAAGCAAAAGCGCCTTTATGAAGTGCGGTTGACGTTGCCGGAGCAACCCTGCCTGCTTTGGTACTATTTCATTATTACGAATGCCGAGCGGACGATTTACTACGGCAACCAAGCCGACCTGCTGGGCGGCGTTGGCCAGGTCTGGGAGCAAGATCCGGCCTCTTTTCAAATCTCGGTGCATATGCCTGCGTTGGCTACGCCCGATTGGTACAAAGACGCGGTCATGTACCAAATCTTCCCGGATCGTTTTTGCAACGGTGAACCGTCCGGCAAGGTGCAGAATCCGAAACAGGGCAGCCTGCTTCATTCGCATTGGGATAACACGCCGTATTATGTGCGGGATCCGGAAACGAAACGGATCGTTGCGTATGATTTTTTCGGCGGCAATTTGAAAGGGATCCGCAAACGTCTGCCGTATTTAAAAGAGCTGGGCATCAGCGTCATTTATCTGAATCCGATATTCGCTTCACCGAGCAATCATCGCTATGATGTCGGCGATTACAAGAATATCGATCCGATGCTCGGCGACAATGAAGAGTTCGCAGAACTATGCGAAGCCGCGAAAGAAATGGGCATCTACATCCTTTTGGATGGCGTCTTCAGCCACACCGGCAGCGACAGCATTTACTTCAATAAGGACGAACACTACCCGGGACCGGGCGCGTATCAGTCCGTGCAGTCGCCGTATTACAAATGGTATCGTTTCTACGATTATCCGAATAAATATGAATGCTGGTGGGGCGTTGACACGCTGCCGAATGTCGAAGAACTCGAACCGTCCTATATGGATTACATTATCGAAGATCAGGACAGCGTCATCCGTCATTGGCTCAAGCTGGGAGCCAAAGGCTGGCGACTCGACGTAGCCGATGAACTGCCGGATATGTTCATCAAGAAGATTCACCGCGTGATGAAGGAAACCGATCCCGACTCCGTCCTGATTGGCGAGGTGTGGGAAGATGCGTCGCGCAAGCATAGCTATGGGCAGCTGCGTCAATATCTGCACGGCGATGAACTGGACAGTACGATGAATTATCCGTTTCGCAAAGCGGTGATGGAATTCCTGCTCGGGCATGCCGATGCGAAACAGACGCACCGCCTGCTGATGAGTCTGTATGAAAATTATCCGAAAGAGATATTCTATGCGCTGATGAACCTAATCGGCAGTCATGACGTGCCGCGCATCATGACGCTGCTCGGCGAAGCGCCGGAACAGGACAGCCTGACCAGTCTGGAACAGTCGAGATACCGTTTGCCGCTCGTCAGACGAAAGTTGGCGATGGCGCGCTTGAAACTCTTGCTCATTTGGCAGATGACGTTTCCTGGTGTGCCGTCGATCTATTACGGCGATGAAGTCGGTTTGGAGGGCTTTAAGGATCCGTTCAACAGAGGAACTTATCCCTGGGGCAAGGAACACGAGGAACTGCTCGATTGGCACAAGCTGATCGTGGCGCTGCGCAACCGTTATGCGGTCTTTAGGACAGGCGAATGGGTCTCGCTGCCCGCGCATAAAGACGTCTACGCTTATGTGCGTCAAATCGTCAACGGGCGGGATGCTTTCGGCCAGGTGAGAGACGATAATACCGCGCTGATCCTGCTTAACCGCCATGTCTTGAGTGCGATCACGGTCAAGCTCGATCTGCGCAGCTGGTGTCGCGGCAGCATGAAAGACCTGTTGGATGAAAGCAGCGAGTACAAGATCGAAGGCGGTTGCCTCACGCTTACGCTAAAGCCACTGGAAGGCAAGGTCTTGCTGCAATTGGAAAAATGCAGCTTTGACCGCGCTTGCGGCGTATTGCTGCACCCGACATCGCTGCCGGGAAAATTCGGCAGCGGCGATATGGGAAAAGAGGCTTATGAATTCGTAGATTTTCTGCATGCGGCCGGGCAAAAATTATGGCAGGTGCTGCCGCTAAATCCGGTCGGTTTCGGGCAGTCGCCGTATCAGTGTCCCTCGGCTTTTGCCGGCAATCCGCTCTTGATTTCTCTGGGCCGCTTGGTCAGTAAAGGCTTGCTGAGCAGCAGCGACCTAAAGACGAGCGAGGAATTCGATCCAGACCGCGTCGATTTTGACCGCACTGCAGCGCTGCGCGAAACGCTGCTGCGCAAGGCGTACGAGAGCTTTCCCAAGCATCCGATGCCGGATGATTATGTGTCGTTTGTTGCGGACCAGCATGGCTGGCTGAAAGACTATGCGCTTTTCATGGCGCTTAAAAAACAGTTTCCCGGCCTGCCCTGGACGCAGTGGCCGGGCGGGTTGGCTGAGCGGGATGAAGCGGCGCTGGAGCGCTGGGCCGCGGAACTGGCGGCGGAGATGGAATACCATTATTTCTGCCAATACGTCTTTTTCCACCAATGGCAAGCGCTACGCGTTTATGCGAACAGGAAAGGCATTCAGATCGTCGGCGACCTGCCGATCTTTGTCGCACATGACAGCAGCGACGTCTGGGCCAATCAGAAACTGTTCGAACTGAGCGCGGATGGACGGGCGGCCAAGGTTGCTGGGGTACCACCCGATTATTTCAGCGCGACCGGGCAATTATGGGGCAATCCACATTATCGTTGGACGGAAATGGCCAAGGATGAATATCATTGGTGGCGTGAACGCTTTCGCGTACTCCTGCAGCTGGTCGATATCATACGAGTCGATCACTTCAGGGGCTTTGAGGCCTATTGGGAAGTGGACGGCAAAGAGAAGACCGCGGTGGTTGGAAACTGGCGCAAGGGACCCGGGGCGGAGTTTTTCCGCGTCGTGCAGAATCATTTCGGCGAACTGCCGCTGATTGTAGAAGATTTGGGCGTGATCACGCCGGAGGTTCAAGACCTGAAGCATGCGTTCAATTTCCCCGGCATCCAGGTGCTTCACTTTTCCTTTGTCCTCGCGGACAACGGGCGCTGCCATCCGGTCATCTGCCCGCGTAACAGCGTGACGTACAGCGGAACACACGACAATGACACTACTTGGGGCTGGTTCGTCGAACTGATGGAAGAGGAACCGCTGCTGGCCGAGGCGATCCGTCGCGAAGTCGGCGCAGCGCCCGATGCTACCGCGCGCGAGGTATGCTGGTCGCTGATCGAATATGCCTATGCCGGTAATGCAAACACCGTGATCATTCCGATGCAGGACCTGCTGCGACTGGAGTCGAATACGCGCATGAATACGCCGGGCACGGTGGGCGGCGAAAACTGGCGCTGGCGCTGTCGCGACGAATATCTGACCGCGCATTTACAAAGCCAGATGGCCGCATTGGCCAAAGCATACCAACGTTAAAAAAAGGCATGCATGAATCTTGTTCGTGCATGCCTTTTTAAGAAAAAACAGTTGACGAAAAAGCAAGAGCGCGATAGAATTTAATTAATACTATACCGGTGCGGTATGAAAAGGGGTAGAGCATGCAATTGAATCAGGCGACGGACTATGGTTTTCGCGTCGTACTTTATCTGAGTTGCCGGCCTCCGGGCAGCATTATCAGCGGGCAAGTGATTGCTCAGGAACAAAGAATTCCGGTTCGTTTCCTGCAAAAAATCATGCGACAACTGACCTTAGCGGGTCTGACGCGATCGTATCGCGGCATCGAAGGCGGCTTTGCATTACTGAAAGCGCCGCAGGAAATCAGTTTGCTTGACGTCGTGACTGCGATGGAGGGGCCGGTGTCCATCCAGCGCTGTCTGGAAGATACGGCGGAATGCAGTCGACAGTGCGCGAATCATTGTTCCGTGCATCGAGCGCTCGATCGAGTGCAGCAAACGCTGCTCGACGGTTTGACGGCAGTGACGTTTGACCGCCTCGCGGCGGAAGAAATGGCAAAAAAGGAGGAAAACAAGGATGAGTGAAGTGTTATTGGCTCGCTGGCAGTTCGGCATCACATCAACGTACCATTTTCTTTTTGTCCCCCTTACCTTGGGGTTGTCGATTCTGCTGGCCATTATGGAAACGATGTATGTCCGGACCGGAAACCCGTTGTACAAGAAAATGACGCAATTTTGGGGCAAACTGTTTTTAGTGAATTTCGCGATGGGGGTCGTGACGGGGATTGTTCAGGAGTTCCATTTCGGCATGAACTGGGCGGAGTATTCGCGCTTCATGGGCGATATTTTCGGCGCGCCGCTCGCACTCGAAGCACTGACGGCCTTTTTTCTTGAATCGACGTTCCTTGGCCTGTGGATCTTTGGCTGGGATCGGCTGTCGCCGCGTCTGCATGCCGCCTGCATCTGGCTGGTGGCGTTTGGCAGCAATCTCTCGGCTTTTTGGATTCTGGTCGCCAACTCGTTCATGCAATCGCCGGCCGGCTATGTCATTCAAAATGGCCGTGCCGAAATGGTTGATTTTACCGCGCTGCTTACCAATAAATATGTTTGGGGACAATTTCCGCACACGCTGTTGGCGGGACTTGTTACCGCCGGTATCTTTATCAGCGCGATTAGCGCATATTACCTTCTGAAGGGACGCTACCAGGATTTGGCGAAAGCGTCGATGCAGATCAGTCTGACCTGTCTGCTGGTTGCGGCATTGGCAACCGCTGCGAGCGGCCACTTGCAGGCGCAATATGTCGGCAAGCAGCAACCGATGAAACTGGCGGCGATCGAAGCGCTTTGGGAATCGGCCGATCCGGCGCCGTTCGGCATTGTGGCTGTGATTGACGAACAGGCGCAAAAAAACACGTTTGAAATCAATGTTCCTGCCTTTCTCTCGCTGTTGGTCTACGACAAGCCCTCCGGTGAAATCAAAGGAATAAAGGAAATGCAATTGCTTTCGGAACAAAAATACGGGCCGGGCAACTACATTCCGCAGGTGACGCCTCTTTTCTGGAGCTTTAGAATCATGGCTGGAGCGGGCGTGCTGATGATCCTGCTCGGTGCAAGCGGTCTGTGGCTTTGGTATCGCAATAAATTGGCCGAAACGCCGCTTTACTTGAAGATCATGCTTTGGAGTCTGCCGCTGCCGTACCTGGCAAATTCCTGCGGCTGGTTTGTCACTGAAGCGGGACGCCAGCCTTGGATAGTCGTCGGTTTGCAAAAAGTCAGCCAGGCGGCTTCCACGAATGTGACCAGTGCGGAAATCTGGTTTTCGATGATCGGTTTTACGTTGATTTACGGCGTGTTGGCAATGGCGGCCGTATATCTGACGCGCAAGTTCATCTTAAAAGGGCCGGATGATGCTGCTGCAGCGGTAGTGCCGGAAGAGAAGGAGGCGGTATTATGGAACTGAACATCATTTGGTTCATCTTGGTGGGCGTTCTGTTTACAGGTTTCTTTTTCTTGGAAGGTTTTGATTATGGCGTCGGGATGCTCTTGCCGTTCATCGGCAAGAATGACGTCGAGCGGCGCATGGTGATCAACACCATCGGACCGGTCTGGGATGGCAATGAAGTGTGGATGATCACGGCTGGCGGAGCGCTGTTCGCCGCGTTTCCACACGTCTATGCGACGCTTTTCAGCGGTTTTTACCTGGCGCTCTTTTTGATGCTGCTGGCGCTGATCCTGCGCGGCGTGGCGTTCGAGTTCCGCAGCAAGGATGAGAATCCTGTCTGGCGCAGCTGCTGGGACTGGTGCATTTTCATCGGCAGCGCCGTGCCGGCGTTGCTTTGGGGCGTCGCGGTTTCCAATCTGATCAAAGGGGTGCCGATCAATGCGAAGATGCAATATGTGGGGACTTTCTTTGATTTACTGAATCCGTACACGTTGCTGGGGGGAGCCGCTTTTCTTCTGGTCTTCCTCTTTCACGGCGCACTCTTCTTAAGCCTTAAGCTGGAAGAAGGACCGCTAGTAACGCGGGTCATTGCTGCGGCAAGACGCATTGGCGTGCTGACCGCCGTGGTGTTTTTGAGCTGGGTCGTCTTGGGTTACTCGAATACCGACCTCTTCCAAAGTACCTTGGCTGCTGCGGCGCTCTGGGGCGCAGTCGCGGTTTTCCTCGTCGGCTATATCGGCAGTTGGGTGGATCGGCCGGGCATCGGCTTTGTCGCCAGCGGCGGCGCGATCATCCTGACGACATTGGCGGTCTTTGCCGGATTGTTCCCGCGCCTGATGGTCTCTAGTCTCAATCCGAACTGGAGCCTGACGATTTACAATGCGTCCTCTACACCGTATACGCTGTCCTTGATGACCTGGGCGGCGGCGCTGATGGTGCCGATCGTCTTGATTTACCAGGGCTGGAGTTACTGGATCTTCCGCAAACGGGTCACCGCCAAGCATCTGGAATATTAAAGAGCAAACCGCTGCACAGCGTAACACTGTTGCAGCGGTTTTTCTTTTAGTTTTTTAAGCGGCAGATAACGAAAAAGCAAAAGAAACTTACATAAAGCGAAGTTTGAAGAAAAATGAAAAAATGGAGCAGGGGAATGCAAGAAAAAAGAGAAATCTTTCATCTGAAACGAGTGTTCATCGGCTGCGCGGATGGGCAAAATCGAAAGTGAAAGGTTGAGTAGCGTGAAGGAACTGTTTAAACAAGCTGTTTTGGCAGGGCGATTCGAGGACGCATACCCTCTGTTTTGCAGTATGGATTTTTTAGTGGCGAGCGGCATCTTAGTCGGCCTGACGGCGCGCGATGCCAACCAGCGGCCGCTGCATTTCGTCGAGTATCTGACGCAGCGTCAGGACAGCCGGCGTATGCGACAATTGTACAGCGCACTTGCGCAGGGCTGCTACAAACAAGGCGTCTCGTAAAGGACGCACAATTAATGCTCGTCTTACGCGAACATTAAAATACTGTTTATGAACAGTAACGTTTAAAAAACTTAAAAAACGTGGAAGCATGTGAATTTTCGCGCTATCATTAGGCAAACGTTTGGTACAAATAGATGCCTAATGGATTTGCGAAGGAGGATTCATACTTATCATGCTTATATTAGAGTTTATCGTGATTCTGGCCTGCCTATTGCTGGGCACGCGCTTCGGCGGCATGGGGCTTGGACTGATCAGCGGCATCGGGTTGTTTATTCTTTCTTTTGGTTTTGGTCTTCAACCGGGAAAACCGCCGGTAGACGTAATGCTGACGATTATGTCGGTTATTGCCTGTGCTTCGGTGCTGCAAACGGCAGGCGGTCTTAATGTCATGATGCAGTTTGCGGAACGCTTACTGCGCAAACATCCATCGTACATCACGATTTTAGCGCCGGTTACGACCTGGACGCTGACGTTTTTGTGTGGTACGGGCCATGTCGTTTATACGATGTTTCCGATTATTTATGACATTGCAATCAATAAGAACATCCGACCGGAACGACCGATGGCGGTCGCTTCGGTAGCATCGCAGATGGGGATTTGCGCGTCGCCGGTATCGGTCGCGGTCGTCTCGATGGTTACGATTTTGGCGCAGGCGCACGGTTTCGGCAAGGCGATCGGCCTTTTGGAACTGCTCTCTGTTGCGGTTCCGGCATCGTTTGCCGGTGTTTTAATGGCGGCGCTTTGGAGTCTGCGGCGCGGCAAAGATCTGGACAAGGATGAAGAGTTCCAGGAAAAACTGAAGGATGCGGAACTGAAGGAATATATTTACGGCGGCACGGAGAATACTTTATTGAACAAAGTGTTCCCTAAGGAAGCGTACTGGGCGACCGGCATTTTCTTTGCCACGATCGCGGTGGTCGTCGTGCTTGGCGCGTTTGCCGATCTGCGGCCGCATTTCGGACCGCCCGGCAAGATTCAACCGCTCTCGATGAATCTCGTGATTCAGATGCTGATGCTGATTGCCGGCGCCGTCATCTTGATGGCCTGCAAGGTCGTGCCGCGGGAAGTACCGAACGGGGCGATCTTCAAGGCCGGCATGGTCGCGGTTATTTCCGTCTTCGGCGTAGCCTGGATGGCGGACACTTTCTTTGAATCACATTTTAAGCTGTTAAAAGAAGTCTTGGCTGGCGTCGTGGCGACAAAGCCGTGGACGTATGCAATCGTCTTGTTCTTGGTATCGAAACTGGTTAACAGCCAGGCGGCCGCGTTGGCTGCGATTGCGCCGATGGGCATCAGCCTGGGCGTTGACCCCAAAATTATGGTGGCCTTTTTCCCGGCGGCGTACGGTTATTTCGTACTGCCGACGTACCCGAGCGATCTGGCCTGCATCGGTTTTGACCGTTCCGGCACGACGCGCATTGGAAAGTTCATCATCAATCATAGCTTTATCATCCCGGGTTTGATCGGCGTCGCAACCGGCTGTGCGACCGGTTTCCTGCTCTCTAAGATATTACTGTAGTCAGAAGAAGGGCCTGTCTCGAATACAGAGATAGGCTCTTCTTTTCGATTCGGACGTCCATTGCAGGAAGGCGGGCGTGCGTCGGCGAATAGGGGTAAGCAGAAGTGCAGGAAAAAGGAGGGCAGCGGACTTGCAGGAAGAAGAGGAATTTTATCTTTCGCGTCGGGCGACGCGTGCCCGGCGCAAGCGTTTTAGCCGCGCGCGCCTTTGGAATCGCCTGTTGCTGCTGGGGCTGGTCGTTAGTTTAGGTTTATTGGCCGGAGGCGGCTTTTGGTTTTGGCAGCATCGGGAGCCGCAGACGGCACCGCCGCCAAGTGTGACGAGGGAAAGTGCGGGGTTGTCGCTGCGGGAAACGCGGGCGGCGACGCCGCTTCTTTTGCCGCCGATGAGCGTCGGCGCAAGGCAGAAAATAGTTGTCCACATCCCCAGCCGGACGCTCGACTGGTACAAGGACGGCAAACTGGTCAAGACTTACCCGGTCGCAGTTGGACGCAGGGCCAATCCGACGCCGGTCGGCGTGTTCACGGTCTTTCAAAAAGAGGTCAATCCCTGGTGGTATCCGCCGAAAGGCAGCCGTCCGGTTGCTTCGGGGCCGAATAATCCGCTTGGTTATCGCTGGCTTGGCTTTGCGCCGATGTATGGCATTCATGGAACCAATGCGCCCTGGCAGATTGGCGGCGTCGTGTCAAACGGCTGCGTAAGAATGCAGGAAGCGGATGTAGAAGAACTTTTTCCGCAGGTCGACTACGGCACGCCGGTCCGAATCGTTTATGAATTGACGAAGGTCAGCGCGGCGGCAGACGGACGCATCACGGTCGGCGTTTACCCGGATGTTTACGGCTGCCGGGGCGGGGAAAACAGCGTGCTTGACGTCATGCGGCAGCTTGCCGCGCTCGGCGTGGAGGGCTTTTTAAGCGAAGCGCAGGTGGCGGCCGTTCTTTCTTCTGCTGCCGGACGTCAGACGATGCTTGCGCGCTTGCATCGTCTGCGCGTCAACGGGAAGGACGTGAACGGTCAAATCGTAAACGTGCAGGGTCAGCTTTGGGCGCCTGCCGCGCCCCTTGCCGCGGCGCTCGGGAAAACGATCGTGTTCAATGCCGCGACGGGGCAGGTGGTCTGCGAAGGCAGCTATGCAGCGGCCGCTAAAAAAGGCAACGAGCTTTATCTGACGCTTGACGCGGCGCGCCGATTATGGGGTGGTTTATGGCTGTGGCGCGAAAAGGACAATGCCTGGGAACTCGCGGCGCCGGGGCTCGGTTTTTAAATTATTTTTGCTTGCATATCACACTTGAACGGCGTATCATGAATAGCGGACGAAAAGATATAAACAGTCGAACGATCGCCGGATACGGTGCAACGATAGTAGATGTGCTCAGGATGCGGAAAAACAAAGGGGGATGTTAGATGAAAGAGACCGGCCCACAAAATGAATTGGTGCGGGGTTTGAAAAATCGTCATCTGCAGTTGATTGCTTTGGGCGGCATCATTGGCAGCGGATATTTTCTTGGGACGGGTTATGTGATCAGCAAGGCCGGACCGGCGTCCGTACTTTCCTATTTGCTTGGCGGCCTGATCGTATTCGCCGTGATGCTCTGTTTGGGGGAACTGGCAGTGGCTGTGCCGCTCGGCAGTTCTTTCGTCACCTATGCCAAGGAATATATCTCACCGGCTTGGGCCTGCGGCGTCGGCTGGTGCTACTGGATGACATGGGTCACCTATGTCCCCTCGGAGATGATTGCCGGCGGCATCATCATGAACGGTTATTTTCCCGCGATCAGCACGATGTGGTGGGCGGTCTTATTCGGCTTGATGATCACGGTCATCAACCTTTCCTGCGTGGAAACTTTTGGTGAAATGGAATTCTGGTTGGCGCTGATCAAAGTGGTCGCGCTGATCATGTTCGTCGTACTGGGCGGACTGATCTTTTTCGGCGTGCTAGGCCAGCATACGTTTCTCGGCAGTTCGATTCTGCTTGGCGACGGCGGCTTTACGCCGAATGGTTCTTGGGCCATCTTGTTGACGATGGTTCTGATCCTCGTCAATTTTCAAGGCTCTGAGATCATTGGACTGGCGGCCGGTGAGAGCAAGAATCCGGAAAAGAGCATTCCGATGGCGATCCGCAGCATCAGTTGGCGTATCGTAGCGCTCTACCTGGTGCCGATGCTGCTCTTGGTCAGCATCTATCCCTGGAGTCAGGCCAGCCTGGAACAGAGCGTCTTTGCAGCGGCTCTCAATTCCTACGGCCTGGAGTGGGCCGGCGCGCTCTTCTCCTTCGTGGTCTTGACCGCGGCGATTTCCTGTTCCAATTCCGGTCTTTACGGCTGCAGCCGTGCGCTCTACGCGCTCTCGAAAGAAGGGATGGCGCCGGAATTTCTCGGCCGCGTCAATGCGAAGGGCGTGCCGCAGAACGCGACCGCCGCTTCCGTCCTGGCCTGCTGGGTCGGCGTTGTGGCTTATACGATCGATACCAGTTCGACGCTCTATACGTATTTATTGGCGCTCTCCGGCTTTTCCGGCGCGATTGCCTGGATATCCATCTGCTGGTGTCAGCTTAAATTTCGTCGGCGTTTGGAAGAAGCGGGCGGCGATGCGCGGCAACTTAAATTCCGTACGCCTTGGTTCCCTTACCTGACATATTTCGGTATCTGGGCGCAGGTCGCTTGTCTCGTCGTGATGGCGTTCACCGAGGATCTGCAGAATTCACTGTATCTGGGCATTCCTTTTTTGCTCGGTCCGTTTCTTTGGTATAAACTGCGGGAAGCGCGGCTGGAAAAAGCGGCGGAAATGGTACGCGACAATACGGCCTGATAAAAACGGCGGCAGACTCCGAAAGGGGTTGCCGCCATTTTGTTGAATATAAAAGACGTGAAGAAGCGAGTGGAGGATTGGCATGATAGAACCAAACTTGCTGCGTGAAGCGAAGCAGGATCGAAGGCATTTTTTTTTCTTAGCCGCCTTGAGCTTTCTCGGCGGTGTGCTGGCCGTTTTGCAGGCGGATCTGATTGCGCAAATCATTGAGCAGGTATTTTTGCACGAGCATTACCTGGCGGAAAATAAGACGAGGCTGGCTTGGTTGCTTTTAATCATGCTGCTGCGCAGCGGACACGGCTGGTGTGTGCAGCAAATGGGGCACGATCTGGCGGCCGGCGTCAAGGAACGGCTGCGCCGTCAACTTTTGCAACGATTGCTGACGTTCGGGCCTTGGGCCGCGAATGCGCGTTCGGCAGGCGACTGGGTCACGCTGCTGCAGGAGGGGATCGATAATCTGGAAGCGTACTTTTCCCGCTTTCTGCCGCAACTGGCGACGGCGGTGCTGGTGCCGCTTTGCGTGCTGCTGCGCGTAGGGCCGCTCGATACGACGAGTACGATCCTGCTTTTGATCACGGCGCCGCTGATTCCGGTCTTTATGCTGCTGATCGGGCGACGGGCCGAAGCGCTTAGCCGCAAGCAGTGGAAGACGCTGACCCGGCTCGGCGGACATTTCTTTGATGTCTTGCAGGGCCTGTTTATCTTAAAGATCTTTGGGCGCAGCAAGGAACAGGCGGCGGTGATTGCCCGTCTGAGCGCACGGTTTCGCCAGAGCAATCTGGAAGTGCTGCGTGTCGCTTTCTTATCCGCGCTTGTCCTGGAACTGGCCGCGACGATCAGCACCGCGATCGTCGCGGTGACGGTCGGGCTCCGGCTTTTGTTTGGCTGGCTTGATTTTTATCAGGCCTTGTTCGTCTTGCTGCTGGCGCCGGAGTTTTATTTGCCGCTGCGCCAACTCGGCGCGCAGTTTCATGCCGGTTTGTCCGGCAAGGCGGCGGCATTCGAGATCTTCGGTTGTCTGCAACAGACGGCAGGACGGCAAGAGGAGGGCGATTTGGAACCCGAGCTGCAGCGCATCGAGCTCGAAGTCCGGCAGATGCGTTATCAGTATGAGGCGCAACGCGGCGCAGCTTTGCAGGGGATTTCTTTTAAGCTGCGAGCCGGTGAGAGCCTTGCGCTCGTCGGCGACAGCGGTGCGGGGAAAAGTACGCTGGCAGGTTTGCTTTTGGCCTTCGACCGGCCTGAAAGCGGCGAGATCTTGGTGAACGGGTTGCCGCTCGCGGCGATTCGGCGCCAGCACTGGTTGGCGAATGTGGCCTATGTGCCGCAAAGTCCGTTCTTACTGCGGGCGTCGCTGGCTGAAAACATCGCGTTAGCCAGACCAACGGCCAGCCGCGCCGAAGTGGAAGAGGCCGCGCGTGCGGCCGGTCTGGCGCAGCTGGCAGAGGGGCTACACGAAGGATACGACACGCTGATCGGCGAAGCGGGGCGAAGCCTTAGCGGCGGCGAAGCGCGAAGGGTGGCGCTCGCCCGCGCCTTCCTGCAAGATGCCGGGTTGATCATTTTGGATGAAGCGACCGCCGGTCTTGATCCGCAGCAGGAACAGCGGATCGAAGAAACGCTGCAGGGTTTGCTGCAAGGTCGTTCAGTGCTGATCCTGGCGCACCGGATGAACACGGTCGCACGGGCCGATCGCATCTTGGTTATGGAAAAGGGTTGCGTGGTGGAAGAGGGCAGTCATGCGCAACTTCTTGCCGCGCAGGGAAAATATGCCGCGTTGGTGCGGGCGTTTCGGGGGGCAGCATGGGATATTGGGAATTGATTCGTTTGCTGGGAAGCGCCTGGCCGGTTATGCTGAGCGCGCTTTTTTTTGGCTGGGGGACGGTTGTGTCCGGGACGGGTCTGATGGTGCTGTCGGCGTATCTGATTTCGGCTGCGGCGCTGCATCCATCGGCAGCAGAATTGTCGCCGGTCATTGTCGGCGTGCGTTTTTTCGGTCTGGCGCGAGCCGTCTGCCGTTATGCGGAGCGCTATGTCTCGCACGATGCGACGTTTCGCTTGTTGGAATCGGTTCGGGTTCGCTGCTATCAAGGGCTTGAAGCGTTGCCGTGGACGCAGTTTTTGGCGCGTGATCGTGCAGACTGGCTTACGACGGTGGTCGAGGATGTTGAAATCCTGAAAGAATTTTATCTGCGCTCGCTCCTGCCGCTCGGGATTTCGCTTGCGGTGCTGGGACCAGTCTGTTATTTTCTTTTGCCGCTTGCCTGGCAGTTGCCCGCATTGATCACGACCGCCTTTCTGAGCGCCGGTCTTTTGCTGCCCTGGCTGACGAAGCAGCGGCAAAAGAAAGTCACGACCGAGTTGAGTTTGGAGCGGCTTCGCCTGCGTGAACAGATTCTGGAAACGGTGCTTGGCATGGAAAGCCTTTGGGCGGCGAACCGCTGTCAGGAACGCCAGACGCTGCTGGAACATGCCAGCCGGAGGCTGATCGAAGCGCAAAGCCGCGCGTCAAAGATTCTTGTCCGCGGTGAAAGCTACGGCAATTTGCTGCTGCAGCTGACATTCTTTTTCTTGTTGGTCTTGGGCATACTGCTGGTCGAGCAGGGGAGGTTGGCGGGCGTACACCTGGCGCCGCTGGTGCTTGGCGTGCAAAGTGCGTTCGAAGCGGTCCTGCTCTTGCCGGCAGCGGTATACTATCTGGCGGAAAGTCTGACCGCATGGCGGCGTTTGCGCGGTCTCCTGCGCTTTTCTCAGTCGAAGGAGGCTGACGCAGCGCCGCAAAGAACGCGAGTGAAAAAAGTAAGCGTAAGCGCGCTAAGCTATCGGCATGGTCCGGACGAAGCGGGCATCGAGGATATCTCTTTTTTTCTCGAACCGGGGCGACGGGTAGCGATTGTCGGGGCGAGCGGTTCAGGCAAGACGACGCTGCTCAATGTGCTGCTCGGCTTTCTGCCGAAACAAGCGGGGACGATTTCTTTGGACGGGCGAAGCGTCGCGATGCTTCCGCTGGACTCAGTAAGCTTAGTACCGCAGGCAGGCCATTTGTTTCAGGCCAGCCTGGAAGACAACATTCGTTTGGCTGAGCCGCACGCGGACGAGGCCGCGGTCGACGCTGCGGCAGCGGCTGCGCAACTGAGCGAAGTGGCGGCAGCGCTGCCGGAGGGAATGAAGACGCTTGTCGGTGCGCAAGGGAAAAGCCTGTCGGGCGGCGAGCGGCAGCGTGTCGCGCTTGCGCGCAGCTTCCTAAAAAAAGCGCCGTTTCTCATCTGGGATGAGGCGACAGTCGGCCTTGACGCGTTGCTGGAAGAAAAAGTTTTGGCGGCGCTGGATGAGGCGCAGCGAGTTTGCGGTGTGCTGCTGATAACGCATCGCTTGACGGTAGGCTTAAAAGAGGCGGATGAAATCATTCTGCTTGAGCGCGGACGGGTGGCCGAACGAGGCAGCATGCAGGAATTGCTGGGCAGGCGCAGCCTTTTCCGCCAGATGTGGCTGCAGCAGCGCGACACGCTGCCGTTTGATTTAATGCGATAAAAACAGACTGCCTGTAGGCAGTGGCTGACGTTTGTGGTAAAGTTATAAGGCGGGGGTGTGAAAAACATGGCGGATGCATTATACGAAGCGGAACGGATCTGTAAGGTGTGTGAAGAAAAAATTCATGTGACGAAGGTGCGGTCCCGTCTGATAACGGAAAAACAGGACAGCGACTTTTGCATGCACTACCGGGATGTGAATCCCTATTATTACAGCGTCTGGGTCTGTCCGAACTGCGGCTATGCGGCGCAGGAAGCGGAGTTTGGCGAAATCTCATCTACAGCGGTGGAACTGGTTAAGAAATTCTTGGCTGGTCGGGAGGTCAGCGTAGATTTTAGCGGGATTCGTACACGCGAGCAGGCGATAGCGACCTATAAACTGGCGATCTTTTTTGCTGGGCTGACAAAACAGCAAAACAGCAAGTTGGCCGGCTTATATCTACGTTTAGGCTGGCTCTATCGTGAAGGGGAGCAGGAAGAAGAAGAGCAACTGGCGCTTGCTAAAGCGGCGGAGCTGTTTGACGCTGCGATGGCGAAAGAACGCTTTCCGATCGGCGGCATGTCGGAGCTTAATCTGCTTTACCTGGTCGGCGAATTATTGCGCCGCACAGGCAAGGCGGAACAGTCGCTGCTTTATTTCAACAAGGTCGTCTCCAATCCGCAGGCGAAGTTTGAAAAACGTCTGATGGATATGGCGCGCGATGCTTGGCATGCGGCGCGTGAAGAGCGGGATCGCTTGAAGCGCTTAGCCGGAGAAGAAGTGAGCGAAGAGCAATTGGGCGAATGATATAAAGGCCGTGGTCGCTTTTAAGCGGCGCGGCTTTTTATTTTTCTGGAGAAAACTGAATCTTCTGACGGAAAAGAGGAATTTCTTGCGCCTATGCTGAATACGAATAAATACCAAAGATAGGAGGCGATCAAAATGAGAGTCAAACTATGTTTAGAAAAATTAGAGATGGTTGTACGCTTGCTGAAAGATCAGTCGGAAATGGAACGGCTGCAGTCGTATGCGGCGGTGGTGACGTTGGTTGAATTGGTGGACAGCAACGTATTCAGCGGCAAATACCAGCATGAAGTCTTTGAAGAATATAAAGGGACGTTGCTCGATTCGTGCCAGGTCATGTGCGGTTTGATGCCTGCCGAAGACGGTAAGACGGACGACGATTATTTTAATGGAGCCCTTCAAGCGATCAAGGAAGTCAGAGGTCGCTACTGCGTCGAGTGCAGTTTTTAAGGAGCCAAAAAAAGTGTCTGTCGCGAATTTAGCGACAGACACTTTTTTGACTAAAATTCCAGCTGCGTACCGACAAAGGCGGGCGTGAACTTTTCGCCGAATTGGTTGGCGAGTCGGCTTAGCATTGCGAAGCCGGTACAGTGGTTGGCCGCGATGAAAGTAGGCGAGAAATCCGCCAGCTGACGGAGTGTTTCCTCCTGCTGCGCAAGCGGCGCAGGACCAAGATGCGTGCCGCCGATGATGCCGTAGAGTCGCAGACTGTCAGTGACGGATAGGCCGTGCATAATCGTATTAATAATGCCGGCATGCGCGCAGCCTGAAATCACGACGAGACCTGCAGCGGTTTTGACGTATAAGGACATGTCGTCAATGACGGAGTCGTGACAGGCGCAGCCCTGCTCGGCGATGCGGATAAAGGATGACGGCGTCTGCTCGAATCCACTCTCACGCGGGATCGGGCCGCTTAGCCAAAGGTCATCGTCCAGCGCGAGCGGCTCTGTGACAAGTTGAAAGTCGGCGCCGAGCTGGACGAGAAGTTCCTGGCTGAACGGTATGCCGATGAAACGGCGTGTTTCCGATTCGGAAAAGCGAGGCACGAATGCCTGCGGATGGATGTAGACCGGCAGGCGCTTGCGTGCGTGCGTCAGGATCGCCGACAAGCCGCCGGTGTGATCATAATGCCCGTGACTGATGACGATCGCGTCGAGATCGGCAGGCCGGACGCCCAGGAGACTGAGATTGTGGATGACAAGCTCGGATTGGCCCGCATCGAACAAAATAAGTCGTCCTTTTGTTTCCAGGAGCAGCGCTTGCCCGTGTTCGGCGCGAAACGGCCGTTTGGCATTCACCGGAACCTGATTGTCGATGATAACGGTTGCTTTCATGAACATAGACCTCCCCTATGCGTGTAGTATGGAGGCTGCTACAGGCGTAAAGCGTAGTAAGATGTAAGAGTGCGGTGTCAAGCGTCTTTGTAACAGGCCAGGATTTCACCGAAATATAACGTGTGAAAATCGCCGCTGGCATATTTTTGTGCGGCGATGGATGGATCCAAATGAGCTGGATCCATCGTTTGCTTGAAGACGACGCGGCATTCGTAATGCAGACCGCAGCCTTCGATGATCGGTGCGGCGACGTTCCGGCTCGGCGCGGCCTTCAGACCGGCCGCAGCAAACTTGTCGAGCTCGCGACCCGATTTTGAACCGCAGACGGCGAGCGCTTCTTTCATGTCCTTAAGCGGCAGGCTTACCGTGAATTCGCCGCTTGCTTCAAGCATTTGGTAGCTGTGGCGCGAGGGCCGGACCATGACCATGAAGACCGGACGCTGCCAGATATAGCCGATGCTGCCCCAGGCAATTGTCATCGTGTTCTGCGCGCCGTTGGCCGCGGTAGTCAAAAAAGCGCCTTTACTGAGAATTTCTACCGCTTCTTTGGCATATTCATTATAAGAAAGTTCTTGTTGCATGAAATCCTCCTGCTGCGTAATCAGTGTCGTCCGTGCTTGGCATGGACGCAATACTCCTCCTATTCTGGACGGCAAGAGGAATTTCCTGTTTGCGGCGTACGATAAATTACTGCCGACGCAAGAGGTTTAGCGCGCGAAAAAGGCGGAAAAAGGAAAGAAGTGCGAGTAGAAAGAAGAAAAGTGTAAAATATAAAAAGGAATGTTTTTGTGAAAAACACACTTGACTTGCGTCGGGAGAGGCTGTATAATCAGTTTCAATTGAAAAATGAAATTTTGCAAAGAACGGGATGTCGTAAGTGCTGAAGGCCAAGAGAGCCGGCGGTTGGTGTAAGCCGGTGCTTCAGACGTATGATTCCGCCCGGGAGCAATTGGCGACGAGTCAAAGGGGACCGCCCCATACAGCGGAACGAGTTGGCCGGTTTTCCGGCAATTTGGGTGGCAACGCGGGAGTATGCTCTCGTCCCTGTTTAGTGCAGGGACGAGAGCTTTTTTATTCTACGCGGCCGAATTTTTCAGGCGGGGTGTTTCCACACGCAATCAGGCTGCAAACTACGGGGTGGAAATAAAAATAAAGCTTCAAGCAGATAGATGGAGGGATGCAACATGAAAATTTTAGTCAGCGATCCGGTATCGGAGCAAGGGGTAGCGATTTTACGCGAACAGTTTGAGGTGGATGTGAAGACGAATCTGCCGGCGGAAGAGTTGATCCGCATTATTCCGGAGTATGACGCGCTGGTCGTGCGCAGTGAAACCAAGGTTACGAAAGCGGTTATCGCGGTAGCCGAACGTTTGAAGGTCATTGGCCGGGCCGGGGTCGGCGTCGACAACATCGACGTCGAAGCCGCGACGCAAAAAGGCATCGTAGTTTTGAACGCGCCGGAAGGAAACACTGTAGCCGCGACGGAGCACACGATGGCGATGATGCTCAGCATGGCGCGCAATATTCCGCAAGGTCATGCTGGAATGCGCGAGGGCAAGTGGCTGCGCAGCAAATTGATGGGCGTCGAATTGCGCGGCAAGACGCTTGGCATCATCGGCCTTGGCCGCATCGGCGGCGGCGTTGCGAAACGTTCGTTGGCGATGGAAATGAAGGTAATCGCCTACGATCCGTTCATTAGCGCAGAACAAGCGGAAAACATGGGCATCGAGCTGGTTGAACTGGCAGATATCTTCCCGCGCGCCGACTTCATTACGCTGCATATGCCGCTGACGCCAGAAACAAAGAATCTGCTGAACAAAGAGTCCTTTGCCAAGATGAAGCCCAGCGTGCGCTTGATCAACTGCGCGCGCGGCGGCATCATTAACGAAGCGGATCTGGCGCAAGCGCTGACCGACGGCATTGTCGCCGGAGCGGCGGTCGACGTGTTTGCAAAAGAGCCGGTCGAAGCCGATAATCCGCTTTTAAAAGCGCCGAATATTATCCTGACGCCGCATCTTGGCGCTTCGACCGCGGAAGCGCAGGTTGGCGTCGCGGTTGATGTGGCGCATGGCATTATCGCGGTATTGAAAGGAGAGCCGATTTCGACCGCGGTTAATATGGCGCCGCTGCAGTCGCATGTGCTTGAAGTCATCAAGCCTTACTTCAATCTTGCGGAGAAGATGGGCTGTCTGGCGATCCATCTGGCCGACGGACGCATCAATGCAGTGGATGTCGAATACAACGGCGACATCGGCGAAGTCGATACTAAGATGCTGACCACCGCGGTGATCAAAGGTCTGCTCGGCAGCATCCTGACCGAACATGTCAATTATGTGAATGCGCCGTTTATCGCGAAATCGCGCGGCATTAAAGTCAGAGAGGTGCGCAGCAAGGAAAAAGCGAATTTTGCCGATCTGATCACGGTCAAAGTGCATACCGACAAGCACCTGCATACGGTGTCCGGTACGCTGTTCGGCAAAGAAGAGGGACGCATTGTGACAATAGACGGCTACCGCGTCGATGTCGATCCGAAAGGCTGGCTCCTAATCGGGCCGCATTACAATCGGCCGGGTATCATCGGCAAAGTCGGCACGATCCTTGGTGCGGACGGCATCAATATCAACAGTATGCAGGTTGGCAAGACCGATGTCGAAGGCACAAGTATCATGGTAATGGGCGTCGATTCCGACGTGCCGGCATCGGTGCTCTTGAAGATCAAAGCGGTAGACGGTATCCTCGACTCCAAGCTGATCAATTTTTCCGGTATGTAGGGTAAAAGCGAAGAGGCTCCTGCGGTTTTGTCTGCGACTTCTCTGCCGTACGTCTGTATTCCGGACGGAAACAATATTTCACTATAGGCAAAGGACGGGATAGGCGATAAAATAGAGGCAGGGCATTCGACAGGGCTGTCCTGCGCTGCGGGGCGTCTGTCGCATGCTGAGAGTTGCAAATGATAAAATAAAAATATTCCGTAGGAGGGAAACGATATGGCAAGTGTAAAACCGTTTTGCGGGCTACGGCCTGCGAAAGATTCGGCGGAGAGGGTAGTATCCCTGCCGTATGATGTGATGGATACGAAAGAGGCGCGGCAGATGATTGCCGCGAATAAGGACAGCTTTTTACGCGTGACGCGGGCGGAAGCCGAACTGGATGCGGGCATCGACCCGCATGCGCCGGAAGTCTATGCAAAGGCCGCAAGCAATATGAAGGAATTCATTGCCACGGGCCTACTCGTGCCGGATGCGCAGCCTTGCTTTTATGTATATAAGCAGCAAATGGACAATCATAAACAGGTCGGCCTGGTCGTCGCCGCTTCGGTCGAAGAATACAAGAACAATATCATCAAGAAGCACGAACTGACCCGGCCGGACAAAGAACAGGACCGCGTCAATCATATTCTCGCGACCGAAGCGCAGACCGGCGCGATCTTTCTCACCTATCGCGCGAGCGAAACGGTCAATGCGCTGATGGCGCAGGCGATGGCGCAGACGCCGGCGCACGAGTTCACGACTGAGGACGGCATCGTGCATACGCTCTATGTTGTTTCCGAACCGGAGCGGATTCGCGCGATCGAAGAAGCGTTTGGCCGGATCGAGACGCTCTATATCGCAGACGGGCATCATCGCGCAGCAGCTGCCGCGCGCGTGTATGACAAGTGCCGCAGCGAGAATCCGAATCATACAGGCGAAGAGCCTTACAACCGCTTCCTGGCGGTTCTCTTCCCGCATAACATGATGAAGATCCTCGATTATAATCGCGTCGTCAAAGATTTGAATGGCTTGTCCCAGACAGCATTCCTGGAACAAGTGCAGGAAAAGTTTGAGATCCATCCCTGCTCGCGCAAAGATTGCCGGGCCGAATACCCGCATTATTTCGGCATGTACCTGGACAAGGCTTGGTACAAGCTGGTGGCCAAGGCTGACAGTTATGACGAAGCCAATCCATTGCAACGTCTTGACGTCAGCATCTTACAGGAGAATTTATTGAAGCCTATCTTAGGAATTGAAAACCCGCGCACCGATAAACGGATTGGTTTTGTCGGCGGCATCCGGGGCATTAAAGAATTGGAACGGCTGGTGGATCAGGGCGAATACCAAGTGGCTTTCTCGCTCTATCCGACCTCGATCAAGGCGCTGATGGAAATTTCCGACGCCAACTTGATCATGCCGCCCAAGTCCACCTGGTTCGAGCCCAAGCTGCGCGATGCCATGGTGGTGCATATGACCCCCTGCCGCTTTACCGACCAATAAAGAGCTGCGGTAAAATTAGGAGGAATTTTCGTGAAACGTATTTATAATTTCAGTGCCGGTCCCGCGACCTTGCCGCTTGCTGTCTTGGAAGAAGTGCAAAAGCAGCTGCTCGACTTTGAAGGCCAAGGCATGTCGATTTTGGAGATGAGCCATCGTTCCAAACCGTATGAGGCGATCAACAAGGAAGCGGAAGCGAACATGAAAGAATTGCTCGGACTGGGCGACGATTATCGCGTCCTCTTTCTCCAGGGCGGCGCCAGCACGCAATTTTCGATGCTGCCGCTGAACTATCTGCCGCAAGGCGCGACAGCCGATTACATCCTAAGCGGCGTCTGGTCGGAAAAAGCCTTGAAGGAAGCCAAGCTGATCGGCAAGACCCATGTGGCGGCGACGACCGCGGAAGGCAATTATACGCGTGTGCCGCAGCAGGCGGAAATCGTCCTGAGTGATAAGCCCGCTTATGTCCATATGACATCCAACAACACCATCTTCGGTACGCAGTGGCACGAATTCCCCGAAGTGGGCGACGCGCTGCTGGTGGCCGACATGTCTTCCGACATGCTCTGCAAACCGTTTGATGCGAAGAAGTTCGCGATCATCTATGCCGGAGCGCAGAAGAACCTGGGCCCGGCCGGCGTGACCGTCGTGGTCATTCGCAAAGAATTGCTCGGCAACAATCCGAAAACGATTCCGACGATGCTGCGTTACGACACGCATGCGGACAGCGATTCGCTCTACAACACGCCGCCGGTCTTTTCGGTCTATATGGTCAACTTGGTGTTGCGCTGGATCAAGGAGCAGGGCGGGCTCACGGCAATGCAGGCGAAGAACGAAGCCAAGGCGGCGCTGATTTATAATACGATTGACGAAAGCGGCGGTTTTTATCGCGGCCATGCCGAAGTCGGCAGCCGTTCGCTGATGAACATCACCTTCCGCTTGCCGAGCGAAGAGCTGGAAAAAGCTTTCGTTACCGAAGCGACAAAAGCCGGACTCGACGGGCTAAAAGGCCATCGCTCGGTCGGCGGACTGCGGGCCTCGGTTTACAACGCGATGCCGCACGAAGGTTGCCAGGCGCTGCGTGATTTCATGCTTGATTTTCAAAAACGTAACGGATAAAAGGAAAACGGTCGCCCGTCGACAAAACGAAATCAAGAGGAACGTTTTTACACGAAGAGTTGAAGAAGGGAAAGGGGGAAGAGTTTATTATTACTCTTCCTCTCTTCCTAGAGGGCCGATGGGATCGGCCCTCTTCGCTTCTTCGTGTCTTTTCATTTTGTGTCCAGTTTGTTTTTTTTGATTGTAGTTAGCTTGAAATAGCTGTGCCGCCGGAATTGCCGCTTTTCCCTGTTGAAAGAAAAGTCGTTGCAATCGCTATGCGCGTGAAACAAAGAAAAACGAGGTCGACGGAAAAATAATCCGTTGACCTCGTTTTTTCTCGTACACTTCTGTCGTTAGACTTCCTGACCTAAAAGGTCAGAATCTTGTTTTCGGCTGGCTAGGATTGTTTTTAGCTGTGAAAGCAGCATGCCTGCGAGCATCAGGGCGCAGCCAAGGAGCTCGTAGCGGCCGAGTTTTTCGTCGAGCAGGAGGTAGCCGCCGAGGGCGGCGAAGACTGTTTCCAGGCTGAGGATGAGCGCGGCATGCGCCGGTGAGGCGTGGCGCTGCCCGACGACTTGCAGCGTGTAGGCGATGCCGACCGAGAAGAAGCCGCCGTACAGAATCGGAACAATGGCCTGCTGCAGGCTGGAGAGGGTGATCGTTTCGCATAGTGCTGCCGTAGTCAGGCTGAGTGCGGAACAGGTGATGAACTGGACAAAGCAAAGTTTGAATACGTTCACTTTTTTCGAGAAATGATCAATCCATAAGATGTGTCCGGTCCAAAAGACAGCGCCGATCAGCTGGAGCAAATCGCCGAACGCAATCGAGAATCCTTCTTTGACGCATAAGAGGTACAAACCGCTCAGCGCAAGCAAAGCGCCGAGCCAGGTCGCGGTATCGACGCGTTGTTTCAGCCAAAGGCCGGCGATCGGCACGAGAATGATGTAGAGGCAGGTAATGAACGCGGCTTTTCCAGCTGTCGTATAGATCAGTCCGACTTGCTGCAGCGAAGCGCCGGAAAATAAAAGCAGTCCGGCGACAAGACCGGCCCAAAGAACCGTACTGCGGCCAAGCGGCGCCGCTTTAGGCTGCGGATCATTTTTGAAGTAAAAGAGCAGCGGCAGCAAAGACAGCGCGCCGAGCGCAAAGCGTACGCCGTTAAAGGTGAACGGGCCGACGTAATCCATACCGACGCGCTGTGCGACAAAGGCCAAGCCCCAAATCACCGCGGCGAGCGTTAAGAAAAGATTGGAACGAAGTGTACTCATAAAAAGGACTCCTTTATGCTTTGAAAATGGATATAAGGATGGGTCTTCGACAGAGTTGCCGGATAACCTGCCTAAAAGATGTTTTTTAAAGAAGAAAGAAACGGCTGACGCAGGGGGGCGTCGGCCGTTTCTTTGCAGGGCATCTATCGTGTATACAAGGGCGATGCTAGGAGTGGATCACCCTTGCATCTAGCTCGGCTTGTTTCGCGGCGTTAAAGTTGCTGGATTCGCTCAGATAACCGGTGATCCGGCGAATGCGCTTAATCGGAGATTTCTCCGAACTTTGGATGACGACCTCGTTGCCGTCGAGCGTCAGAATCATTTTGCCGAGTTCCTTGCCCTTTGCGCGCCACTGTTCCTTTTCTTCGGCCAGATAAGCGGCTGCTTCTTTTGGGCTGATCGCGTCGGGATAGGATACCAGAACGTCATTTACCAATGTCATTGTCAATGCCTCCCAAGTGGATTTCTCTTCTCTGGTTTAGTATTCGCGCTGCAGAGAAAAATTCCTGCCGGAAAAACAATATATTGTTTATTTTTTATTCGTGAGACACTATATATTGTGTTTGAGTGGGGCTGGAGCGTGCGAAACTGTGGCGGCGATGGCTTCCGGGTCCAGTGAGACGGGGAAGAGGATCCAATCGCTGATGAACCAGTCCGATAAATAGCTATCCATGCGAACGCCTCCTTTTCAATCAAACGTGAATTTGTCCGGTCGTGCTGAGAAACAGGCAAAGCAGAGCGATGGCAAACAAGAAAAAACGCATTGTGAAACCTCCTTGTGAATCGACCTGTAACTAGCATACTCCTCTTTTGCCGTGCAGGCTATGACGGGAAGCTGACAAGGTGATGACAGGGCGGTTATAAGGAGAAGTCCCATCCGGCAAAGTTGCCGCATGGGACGAAGAGCCTAACCTAAGAAAGCCGAAACGAGTTTGCGGATGTTTTCCGGCACGGTGAGGTCGGTCGTCAAGAGCAGGTGACCGGCTTCCGGTGTAGCGCTGCGAATGCTCAGCGCGTGGATCGGCTGCCAGCCGAACAGATTGACCTGGCCCAGGTTGGAATCGAGCAAAGCCTGGCGGACATCGACCGAAACCAGGTTGCCGTTAATGGTGACGATGACGCCATGTCCGGGCTTGATCGGCCCGGTCAGCTTGGTGGCCATCGCCAGACTGACGCGGGCAAACATCCAGGAGAGGATCGGATGATCGGGCAATTTTTTGTCGGTCACTTTCAGACGGATCAGCGAATGCTCGCGGTTGTGTTCGAAAAGATCCACTTTGCAAATCAGATCGATGCGACCGATTGCTTTGGTTTTGGCATGAATCGCCAGCGTCTGGTCGGCGCGCGAAGCGATCGTTAGTTCGCTTACCTCGGTCTGATCTTTAAGCGAATCCGCCAGGAATTGATTGATAGCGTCATCGGGAACGGCCACTTTGCCTTCTTGCAGATTTTCAAACGTCTGCAAATCCCAGGTTTCTTTAAGAACGGGAGAAACCTCGCCTAAATCGGGCAGTGCGACAGACGAAGTCCAGCTGCCGACCGAATCCATAAACGAAACCGGCGTTGCCGGAGGGAGTGAGCTGGGTATAAACATAGAAGACCTCCTGTGTAAGTTATCTCATAACGTGCTTCTTAAATAGAAATAATCCATTTTTATCTTTCTGTCAAGTGTAGCGCGTCGTCAGTTAAAAACACAGGAAGCGAATTGAGGCAGGAAAAGGAAGGAGAACAAAGAAGAAGACGGCAGCTTTTCAGCTACCGTCTTCTTCGCTATTTTCCCTGGAAAATTAATTAAACGCTGTTTTTAAGCCGTCATCGACTTTGACGAGCAGATTATTTATGGACGTCAAGGTAAGAGCCTTGGCATCGCTTGTTTTGCCCGGCACTGGATTGGAAACGGTTTCGGCAAGCGTTTTATTGTAGAGTTCTTTCTTGTTTTTCAGGTCGATGATTTTCAAAGGGACACTTAGCGTTGCGGGAGAATTTGGTTGGGTTTGCATCGCCAATGTTTTGACTTCCATGTAGATCAAATAATCAGCAACGTCGGATTTAAACAATGCCGCGATGTCGCTGGAATTGGCATCGGCGAGATTGGTGATGCCGGCCTGCTGTATTTTATCGAGATAAGTTTGGCCGGAAAGGAGGGTATAGTTTGTACCCAGTTTTTCAGTCAGATTGGCTGTAAACTGGCTGTCGACTTCATTGTCGTAAGGCAGTTTGGCATTATTAACGTAGATCACGGCAATTTTACCTTTTTTCGCGGGTACCGCAGTCGAATCACTTGCGGCAGCTGGCTTTTGCATAGCGTCCGGGGTCGTTGTTGTGGGAGCCGCCGGAGCGGCGCTGCATAGGCTGGCAAAGCCTAAAAGAGAAATACCCAGCAAGGTGAAAATGATTTTTTTCATACGAGTCACTCCTTATTGTGTTTTTTTGGCGTCTATAGTCAAGTGTTCCTGACTACAGTCTTAGTCTAACAGATGAAAATTACAGGCCGACGTGCATGGCGGCTATATTTTTCTTACAAATTTATGCTGAAAAGCGCGCTAAATACTACGAAAAAAGAAGGGAAAGTGACTGCTCCTGTTTGCTGCATTCAGCTTCTTCTTGAAAAAACAGGCCGGCGCGTTGATAATAGAAGCAATGAGTAAACGAGGTGCGATCTGTCATAATTGGCGGCGCGTTTGATGCGAGAGGTGAGCGGTATGAGCAACGGAGAATTATTGCTGGAGATGGTGGAACGGATGAGCGTCGCCGCGACCATCGCCTTTTTGCTGTCGCAGACCGCGGTTTTTAGACGTTTGGTTTATCGACAGGGACGAAGCAGGGATCGACTGCTCTTAAGTGCGGTATTCGGTCTCTTGGGCATCTTCGGTACCTATGCGGGAATTCCGGTCAACGATGCGCTGGCCAATTCGCGGGTTATCGGCGTCATGGCAGCGGGCTTGACCGGGGGAACGTCGATGGGCCTGCTGGCCGGACTAATTGCCGGCGGGCATCGCTTCTTTCTCGGCGGTTTCACGGCGCTCGCCTGTGCGGTCGCCAATCTGAGCGAAGGTTTGTTGGCCGGATTTGTCCAGCGGCGCTTCGGCGGCGCCCCGGTACCCTGGTGGGCGGCTTTGCTTGCGGGCATGGTCGGCGAGATGATGCAGATGGGCATCATTCTGCTCTTGGCAAGGCCGTTTGATGCGGCGCAACGTCTGGTCGGAGAGATTGCGCTGCCGATGATCGTCGCCAATTCGATCGGTTTGGCCATCTTCATGCTGATCATCAAGAGCGTGATGGATGTTCAGGATCGCGCTGGGGCGGAGCAATCGCGCAAGGCGCTCGATATCGCGACTAAGACGCTGCCTTATTTGCGGCGCGGCCTCGACGAGGCTTCCGGTCTGGCCACTGCACAGATCATCTTTGCCGCGGGCGGCTATGACGCGGTCGCGGTGACGAATGAAGTCAAGGTGTTGGCGTATATCGGCGCGGAAGAACATCATCACTGCCAGCCGCATTACAATGGCTTGACCGCCGCGACGCGTCACGTATTGGCGGAGGGTAAAACCTACATTGCGCAAAACGCGGAGTCGATAGGCTGTTCCTGTACCGGTTGCCGTTTGGCGTCGGCGATGGTCGTGCCGCTCAAACGGGGCGAGCGCGTCGTCGGAACGCTGAAGCTTTACTATACGCGTCCGGAGGCGATCAGCCAGGTGGATATGCTCTTTGCGGACGGCTTGGCGCATCTCTTTTCCACGCAGCTGGAACTGGCCGAAATCGACCGTCAGGCGAAACTGACCGCCAAAGCGGAACTGCGCGCGCTGCAGGCGCAGATCAATCCGCATTTTTTCTTCAATACGCTGAATACGATTACGTCACTGGTGCGGACGAAACCGGAACAGGCGCGCGAATTGCTGCTCAAGCTCGGCGCCATCTTTCGCTATAACCTGCATAAGGCGGGGACGTTCATCAGTGTGGCCGAAGAAATGGAGCAGGTGAATGCTTATCTTGCGATTGAAAAGGCGCGACATGGCGACAAATTGTGCGTGCGCGAGGACGTGGCGGAGTCGGCCAAGGCCTGCCGCTTGCCTGCGCTGACCGTGCAGCCGTTGGTCGAGAATGCGATTCGCCACGGGCTGCAGCCGAAGGAAAACGGCGGTACGGTCTGGATCCGCGTGAGCGATGAAGGAGAGCAGGTCTGCGTTCAGGTGAGTGATGACGGCGTCGGAATCGACTTGGCGCGGCAGCATCCGCTGCTGACGCCGGATGCGGCGAGCATCGGACTGGTTAACGTGCATGAACGGCTACGCGGCATGTTCGGCGCAGCCTTCGGCCTGACGCTCGAAAGCCGCCCGGGGGCGGGAACGACTGTTTCGTTGCGTTTGCCGA
Organism: Azotosporobacter soli; assembly: GCF_030542965.1. NCBI lineage: Bacteria > Bacillati > Bacillota > Negativicutes > Selenomonadales > Sporomusaceae > Azotosporobacter > Azotosporobacter soli. Next base: position 80,190 of record NZ_JAUAOA010000006.1, on the reverse strand, counting down.
AGGGCGGCGGAGAGGGGGATGAGCATGCTTAAAGCGATTATCGTCGACGACGAAGCGCCGGCCAGAGATGAACTGGCTTATTTACTGGGGAAGGAAAGCGGCGTCGAAGTGGTCGGCGAGGCCGACGGCGGAGCCGCTGCTGTGACGCTGGCGGCCCAGGTCAAGCCGGATGTCGTGTTTCTCGATATCGAGATGCGCGGCATGAACGGCCTCGAAACGGCGCGCGTGCTGCGCGGTGTGGTGCCGAAGGCGCTCGTTGTCTTCGCCACCGCCTATGACAGTTATGCGCTGCAGGCTTTTGAACTTGGCGTCGTCGACTATCTGCTAAAGCCATTCGAAGAAGAGCGCGTCCATCTGACGGCTAAGCGTCTACAAAACTACCGACCGGAAGAGTGGAAAGAGGCGAACCAGCGCCTTGACGCCGAATTGGAACGCAGTCGGGTGCGGGTGAACAAGCTGGCGGTGGAAAAGGACGGCAAGATTGTCCTGATCCAATATGACGAATTGGTTTGTGCGCAGGCGCAGGGAAAAAGCGTGACCGTGCTGACCGCGAACAGCGAATATGCCTATAACGGCAGTCTGGGCGAACTCGAACAGCGCTTGCGTGCCACGACCGCGATGCGCGTGCATAAAAGTTTTCTCGTCAATCTCGATAAGGTCAGCGAAGTGGTGCCCTGGTTCAAAGGAACCTATTGGCTGCGCCTTACCGGTCGTCCGGAACTCGAGATCCCGGTTAGCAAAAGTCAGATCAAGGAATTGAAAGAAGCGCTCGGTCTTTGTTAGAATAGTATTTCCATTCAGACTCCTCCCTTTCCGTTCAGGGAGGAGTTTGTTCCGTTCAGCCCTCATTGCTATCCAGATAGATTATTTGAAGGTATTCTACAATAGAGCTTATTGAAAAAAGCAAGGAGGGTTTATTGCTATTATGAATGCGATTTATCTGGTTATCATTGCAGCGTTGGTATTGACGCTGGCCTATCGTTACTATGGCGCTTTTATGGCGGCCAAAGTTCTGACGCTCGACGCTTCGCGCACGACGCCTGCGGTGCGTCACAACGACGGGCGCGATTATGTACCGACCAACAAATGGGTGACGTTCGGGCATCATTTCGCCGCGATCGCGGGCGCCGGTCCGCTGGTTGGCCCGGTTCTGGCCGCTCAGTTCGGTTATCTGCCGGGTACGATCTGGCTTTTGATCGGCGCGGTCTTCGCCGGTGCAGTGCATGACATGGTCATCCTTTTTGCCTCGGTCCGGCATGACGGATTGTCGGTGGCGGAAATCGCCAAAAAGGAAATCGGCAAGGCTTCCGGCCTCGCGACCAGCGTCGCGGTTCTCTTCATTCTCGTCATCACGATGGCGGGGCTTGCGATTGCGGTAGTCAACGCATTGTACGACAGTCCGTGGGGTACGTTTACCGTCGCGGTGACGATTCCGATCGCTATTTTTGTCGGTCTGTATCTGCGCTATCTGCGCCCCGGCCAGATCGGCGAAGCGTCGTTCATCGGCGTCAGTCTGGTCCTGATCGGCGTTTTTGTCGGTCCGATGGTGCAAAACTCTTGGCTTGCGCCGTATTTTACCTTCAGCCGCGGTCAGCTTTCGATTCTGCTCGCCGCGTACGGCTTCGTCGCGGCGGCGCTGCCGGTCTGGCTGCTTCTCGCGCCGCGCGACTATCTTAGCACTTACATGAAGATCGGCACGATTTTAGCGCTGGCTCTGGGCATCGTCATTGTCCAGCCGGAAATTCAAATGCCTGCGCTGACGCCGTTTATCAACGGCGGCGGCCCGATCATTCCGGGACCGGTTTGGCCGTATATGTTCATCACAATCGCCTGCGGCGCGATTTCCGGTTTCCATTCGTTGATCGCCACCGGCACGACGCCGAAGATGCTGACCAGCGAAGCGGAAATCCGTGCGGTCGGCTTCGGCGGCATGCTGGTCGAATCCTTCGTCGCGTTGATGGCTTTGATTGCAGCGACCAGCCTGGTGCCTGCCGATTATTTTGCGATCAATACCGTACCGGCTGTCTTTGCCAAGCTGAATATGCAGATTCAGGACTTGCCGATGCTCTCGCAAATGGTGGGCGAAAATGTTGCCGGACGTCCGGGCGGAGCGGTATCGCTCGCGGTCGGCATGGCGCATATCTTCTCCAAGATTCCCGGTCTCGAAAGCATGTTGGCGTTCTGGTATCATTTCGCGATCATGTTTGAGGCTTTGTTCATCCTGACGACGATCGACGCCGGAACGCGCGTCGGCCGTTACTTGCTGCAGGAACTGGGCGGCATGGTATACAAACCGCTGAAAAATACGCATTGGATTCCCGGCATTGTCCTGACCAGCGGCGGGATGTCGTTTGCCTGGGGCTACCTAGTCTATGGCGGTTCCATCTCGACAATCTGGCCGCTGTTCGGCGTAGCGAACCAACTGCTGGCCAGCATGGCTTTGGCGATCGGTACGACGGTGCTGTTCAGAATGGGCAAAGGGCGTTATACTTGGACGACGATTACGCCGATGTGTTTCCTGGCGGTAACCACCGTTGCGGCCGGTTATCTCAATATCACGACGAATTATCTGCCGCAGAAAAATTATCTGCTGGCCGGCGCCAGTGCGATTATGATCGTGCTTGTGGTCTTCGTCATTGCCGATTCGATTCGCGTTTGGCAACAGATCCGCAATGAGCAAAATCAGAAACCGCAGTTGCAACAAAAAGCAATATAGTGGTATGAAACAAAGGAAACCCGGGCAGCTATAGCTGTCCGGGTTTCCTTTGTTTCATCTTATTTGCCTTTTACTTGTTTTACCGATTCCACTTGTTTTGGCAGCCATTGCTCGGCGGTTTCGTCGCAGCAGCAGCAAAGATCGGAGAGGCTTTTGCCGACATTTTCATAAGCAGTCTGGATGTCGGGAGCGGCGGTCATGCCGCAACTGGCGCATTTCAGCGGTGCTACTTTTTTAGCCAGCGCTTCAACATCGACCTTGAAATCGGCATTGCATTCGGGACACTCTACAGTTAATTTCACCTTGCATCCACTCCTTTATCTCGGATACTGTCTATTTTGACAAAAGGGCGCGATTCCCTGCTGCCGTTAGCAGGAATTAACGCATTGGCAAGGGAAATAATAGAGACCGGAAGGAGGGATTGTGATGACGAAGAAACCAGTCTTTGATATAGCCGTCATCGGCGGCGGACCGGCCGGACTATCGGCCGCGCTGACCGGACGCATCCGAAATAAACAGGTGGCGCTCTTTGAGCACCGCAGTTTCAGCCAAAAATTGCAGAAGGCGCATACGGTGGAAAATTATCTGGGCCTGCCGGAGCTAAGCGGACAGGAGATGATGCGACAGTTCGCCGACCATTGCCTGAAACATCAGCCGACGCTGATCAAGGAAAAGGTGATGAATATTTTCCCCGGCAATGAAATGTTTACCTTGCTGACGCCCGACGCGACCTATGAGGCGAAGACGATCATCCTGACCACCGGCGTGACCAGTGCGGTACTGCTTGGCGGCGAACGTGAACTGCTCGGCCGCGGCGTGAGCTATTGCGCCACTTGTGACGGCATGCTCTACCGGGGTCGCGATGTGGCGGTTATTTCGTATACGCCGGAGGGCGAGTCCGAGGCCGATTATCTCAGCGAAATCTGCCTGAATGTGCATTATCTGCCGCAGTACAAAGAAACGCCTTGCGTCAATGACAAGGTGGAAGTGCTGCACAGCAAACCGCTTGAAGTCGTCGGCAAGCAGACGGTGGATGAACTGATCACCGACAAGGGGACGCTGAAAGTGGATGGCGTATTCATCCTGCGGCATTCCGATCCGGTGGAAAACATCCTGCCGGGACTCGAACTAGGCGCAGGCGATGTGATTTTGGTAAAACGGGACATGGCGACGAATATTCCCGGCGTATTCGCGGCGGGCGACTGCACCGGCAAGCCCTGGCAGATCGCCAAGGCGACCGGCGAAGGCCTGGTCGCGGTATTCAGCGCGATCCAGTATCTCGATCAGCAAAGCCGGAAAACGGCGGACGGGGCGAGCGATAAAATTCAAAAGAATGTTTAATTAAAAAACGGGCCTTCGAGCAGGAGTTTTTAATCCCGGCGGGAATAAAGGAAAGACATATCGATGCTCCGCAGACACACTAAGGATGAGGAGACGCAAGAGCAATCATGGCAGAAGAATTGTTGCAGCGCATCAGCGGCGCTATTGAATCAAATATGTTTCATGGAATGCTGGTCATCGACAAAGATTTCAAAGTGGCCTTTATTAACGACTCCCTGTGCAACATGTGGCGGATCAATCGGCGCGAGGTCCTGCAGCGCTCTCTGTTGAAGGTCTTCCATGAAGGGCGCAAGGTAAAAGGCTGCGGCGAATATGTCGGTCCGCTGGTCGAATCGATGGACAAGGAGATTCCTGTCCTCGGCCGCGAGGTTTACCTGCGTCTGGCTTCGGCCGGGCAGGGCAGCTGGTTCCTCGTCAACACTTTTTTGCTTAAGGATGAGAAAGGCCGCGCCGAATATGCGGTGGGGACGTATGTCAGCATCAATCGCTTCAAACGGATGGAATTTCAGCTCGGCGAAGTGAATGTCAGCATCTTGAATGCGTTTACCAAGGCGATTCATGCGCGGGATCAATATACAAGGCTGCACAGCGACAATGTTTCCGGCTTGATGGGCGGCTTTGCCGAATACCTTTCTTTGCCGACCGAAGAAATCACCATGGCTTATATTGCCGGCCTGATCCACGATGTCGGCAAGATCGGCATTTCGGAACAGGTGCTGAATAAGCCGGGGCGGCTCAGCGAGCCGGAATATGAGGAGATCAAACGCCACTCTGCGAAGGGCGCGGAAATTCTGCAGGAAGTGGTCGGCTTCGAAGACTTGGCGCATATGGTGCGTCATCATCATGAACGTTACGATGGCAAAGGCTATCCGGACGGGATCGGCGGCGCGCAGATTCCGTTTCATAGCCGCATGCTGGCGATTTGCGATGCGTATGACGCGATGACCAGCGTGCGCTGTTACTCGGCTGCCCGTTCCACCGCGCAGGCGCTGGAAGAAATCGAGCGCTGCAGCGGTCAGCAGTTCGATCCCGAACTGGCGGAACGTTTCCGGGCGTTCGTGCAGACGGCGGGGCTTGTTTCCGGCGTCGCTGAAGATGATCAGACCGCCTGAGAGGCCTGCTTTACAAGGGTAAGTCGACTGGTGTACAATAAAGTAACGTTTTCTTTTCGGGATAGCATGACTCTCGTTGACGGATAAGCGGGGGTCTTTCTTCTGTTGGTCTGAACAAATGTCAAGTCGAGAGCGGGATATAAGTGCGGCTGCTTAGCCAGCGGCGCAGAGGGAGGAATTATAGATGTTAGATATTCGTTTTGTCCGCGACAATGTGGAAATCGTACGCCAGGCACTGGCTAACCGGGGGGCCAGCGTCAACCTGGATGAATTTTTGCTGCTGGAAAAAGATCGCCGGGATCTGCTGCTTGAGGTGGAGAGCCTGAAGAGCAAGCGCAATGCCGCGTCGCAGGAAATCAGCCGTCTGAAGAAGAATAAGGAAGATGCCGAACCGTTGGTGCTTGAGATGCGCCAGGTCGGCGATACGATTGCTGCGCTTGACGCAAAAATGCGCGACATGGACAGCCGTCTGCAGGAAATCATGCTGACGATTCCCAACATCCCGAGCGAAAAAGTGCCGGTTGGCAAGGATGAACATGACAACAAAGAAGTCCGCCGCTGGGGCGATACCGCGTTGCCGGACTTTGAAGTCAAAGCGCACTGGGAGATTGGCGAAAAACTCGGCATTCTCGATTTTGAACGGGGCGGCAAAGTAACTGGAGCGCGTTTTCTCTTTTACCGCGGCCTGGGCGCGCGTCTCGAACGTTCCTTGATCAATTTCATGCTTGACGTCCATACCGGACAGCATGGCTATACGGAGTTTTTCCCGCCGTTCATTGCCAATCGGGCCAGCATGACTGGTACCGGGCAACTGCCGAAGTTTGAAGAGGACGCATTCAAGCTCGAAGGGCTTGATTATTTCCTCATTCCGACCGCGGAAGTGCCGGTGACCAATTTCCATCGCGATGAAATCCTTGACGGCAAAGACCTGCCGTATCGCTATACGGCGTACAGCGCCTGTTTCCGCGCCGAGGCCGGAGCGGCAGGACGCGACACGCGCGGCCTGATTCGCCTGCATCAGTTCAACAAGGTGGAACTGGTTAAATTCAGTTTGCCGGAAGAATCCTATAACGAACTGGAACAGCTGACGCTGAACGCGGAACGCATTCTGGAACTCTTGGGCCTGCCGTACCGCCGTATGGCGCTCTGCACCGGCGACATGGGCTTTACGTCTGCGATGACGTACGATCTCGAGGTGTGGCTGCCCAGCTTCAACTGCTACCGTGAAATTTCATCCTGTTCCAACTTCGAAGATTTCCAGGCGCGACGCGCCAACATCCGTTTCCGTCGCGACACGAAATCCAAACCGGAATTCGTGCATACGCTCAACGGTTCGGGCCTTGCGATCGGCCGTACCGTTGCGGCCATTTTGGAAAACTATCAACAGGCCGACGGCAGCGTTGTCGTACCGGAAGTCCTGCGTCCGTACATGGGGACCGACATCATCAAATAAAACGCTGCAAGGAGTCTGCCCGTGGCAGGCTCCTTTTTGCCAGACGGAGAAAGAGGGGATACGATGAATAAATGGCTTGGCATACTGGCAATCGCGCTTTGCCCGCTTTTCGTGAACAGTGCGGCGGAAGCGGCGGCGATCGTCGGCAAGGATATCCAATACAAAGACGTCAAGGGCACGGTGCCGGTCGTGACCAGCGGCGCGAGTCCGGCGGCGCTTGAGGCGCTGAACGCGCAATTCGTCAAAAATTTGCAGGGAATCATGGCGGACTACATTAAGCAGCGCGATGAGAACCGCAGCCAAACCGCGTTGCCGGAAAGCATCAAGAAAAGCATGAGCTTTGCCGGAAATTATCGCGTATATTACGACAGCGGCCCCTGGGTCAGCCTGGTGCAGAACGGCTATCTCTTCATCGGCGGCGCGCATGGCATGCCGTTTGAAAATGCAGTGACCGTGAATCTCGATACCGGAAAGAATTATAAACTGGCGGACCTCTTCAAGCCGGGCTTCGACTATAAGACGTATCTGACCGAGCGCGTCAAGAACGAAGCGATCGAACGCAAAGAACTCGACCTTCTCGTGCGTCCCGAAGTGACCGACCAGCAGAAATTCTATCTGACTGAGGACGGTCTGGTCCTTTATTATGCGCCGTATGAAATCGCGCCGTACTCGAACGGCTTTGTCCGCTTTATGATTCCGTACCGCGATCTGGCCGGCGAATGGGTGCGTGAAGTCGCCGACATCGAACCGGGCTTTATCCTGATCGGTGAAGAACCGTTTTGGCATATCGATATCCGGCCGGGTGAATTCATCCGTTTCCGCGGCGTGTTTGAAACGCTGGTCGACCAGAAGCTCGCCTATGATCGCCCGGCGTACACCGGCGATACTTGGGTGTACAACTTGGGCAGCGACCTGTCGGTGACGATTGTGCGTCAGCCGACCGCCAGCACGATGGCCGATAACCGGCACTTTGAATGCACCGCGTATTTGAAATGGCAGGGCAAGACTTATAAAGGCGGCGCACAAAAGTGGTGAAAGAGCAAGGATCGCGGCGATTGCCCGGTCCTTTTTCTTTATAATCAAAAGAAGCGAGCGTACAAAGCGGCAGACGGGCCTTAATTGTCCTTGTGTCACGTCACGTGCGCAGTTATAATAGGACGGGTGCGTGTTCCGTAAAAAGGATAAACGACGCAACGGCGGTTGCCGAAAGGTTTCAAGTGCAAGATAAATCTGGGAATCCAAGAGACGGCGCAGGACATGCGCATTGCAGTGGGCTCGCGAGTTAAAAATGCAACGGGACTTTTTCCAATCTCCGCAAGAAGGAGGTTTTTTTTATGTGGTTTTCTGCGTTACTGGTCTTGATTGGTTCCGCTTCGTACGGGATTCTGTCAACATTTACGAAAATGGCCTACAGTGAAGGTTTCAATCCGGCGCAGGTGGTCTGCAGCCAGATGTTCTTCGGCGCATTGACTTTTTGGTGTCTCAGCCTGTTTCGCTGGCGGCAGCTTTGGGCGGTGCCGCTGCCGACTCTGCTCTTGTTGTTGGGCGGCGGCGCGCTGTCGGGTCTCACCGGCGTCTTTTATTATCAGTCACTCAAAGAGCTGCCCGCTTCCTACGCGGTCATTTTGCTCTTTCAGTTCACCTGGATCGGGTTGATGGTCGACTGGGCCTGGAAGAAACGCCGTCCCGGCTTTTGGCGCTGGATCGCGCTGGTCTGCATCCTTGGCGGAACCTTGCTGGCCGCCGGTCTAAGCGGTGGCCAGGCAGTGCCTTACACGGGCATCATACTCGGTTTGCTGTCAGCACTGTCGTATACGCTCTTCATCAATTTTAGCGGCCATGCTGCGCTGGAACTGCCGACTTTGGTGCGCAACACCTGGATGGTGACCGGTGCGTTCCTTGTTTCGCTGTTGATCTTTTCGCCCGATTTTTTGATGGACGGCTCGATCCTGCGCGGCATGTGGCGCTGGGGCGGCGCGATGGGCCTGTTCGGCATGGTATTGCCGGTCTATCTGTTCGCCAAAGGCGTGCCGAAAATCGGAAGCGGACTGGCTTCACTGCTCGGCTCGGTCGAACTTCCGGTCGTGATGGCGGCTTCGATCTTCTTTCTGCAGGAACAGGTTAGCTGGACGCAGAGCGTCGGCATCGTTGTCATTGTTATCGGCATCGCGCTGTCGCTGCTTGATAAACAGCCGAAGGCGTTCATCCGCACAGAGCGTAAAACGGCGTAACGAAAAGATACTGATAAAAGAAGACTTGCCAACATTGCGACGTTGGCAAGTCTTCTTTTATCAACAGGTGGTCTGTCTATTATTTCTTCAGATCAATAAGTCGAAGGAAGTCGATGAGCGAGGCGCTTATAAACGGCAAATGCAACAAGATGATGCGGCGCAGAATATCAATGACGAGTGCGAATACGATGGTTGTGCCGATTGCAAAGCCTAAGCCCCTGGAGATGCCGGCGATGAAATTCGTCACGATCAGTTTCCGCGGTTTTTCCAGCGATTCCAGATAGTCGGCAATGTTTAAGGCCTCCAGGTGGCGGGCTAAGCGCTCTAGCTGCTCGACCGGCCGACTGCTGTTAGGATCTTCGCTTTTCATAGTTCCTCCTTGCTGAGTCCGGATTAGTAAGAAGACTTCTTCATCCGAACGAAGAATCCTTTTGTTAACAGTATAAACAAATACCGGCTAAATAGTTATTGACAATTGAGATTGATTCTTATTATAATCATGGCAAAGGGTTTTATTTTTTAAGCTCTCAGTGAGAATGAATCTCAAAGAACGATGGGAGAACGTCAATGAAATGTTCGGTTTCGCCCAGCATGGAAAATTATCTGGAGTCGATTTACGAGATCGGCAAAGACCGTGATGTTGTACGCGTCAAGGATGTGGCGGAACGGATGGGCGTGAAGATGGCCAGTGTTACCGGCGCGCTGCAAAGCTTGGCGAAGCGCGAACTGGTGCATTATGCTCCTTATCAGAGCATCTCTTTGTCGAAACAGGGCAAAGAACTGGCGCGCTGCATCCACAACCGCCATCGCGTTTTGACGAGTTTTCTTACCGGCGCTCTCGGCGTTACGCCGGAGACGGCTGCCGAGGATGCCTGCAAGCTCGAACATGTTCTGAGTCCGGAAACGATGGACGGACTCTTGCGCTTCATGCTGCAGCATGCGTTTATCAGCCCGGCGGAAAAAGAACTGATCGATGAATATGAAAAAGGAAGAAGGGGTATAGATGGTTAAGCCGCTTAGTGAGTTAGAGCCTGGTGAAAAAGGGATTGTTGCGAAAGTTGTCGGCCGCGGCGTGATTCACCGCCGGATTGTTGATATGGGTATCGTGCCCGGCGCGATGGTCAAGGTGGAAAAGTTCGCACCGCTTGGCGATCCGATGGAGATCAAAGTAAAAGGTTTTAACCTGTCGCTGCGCAAATCAGAAGCGAATCTGATTCAGATCGAAGTGGCATAAGAAGGAAAAATGGGGTGAGCATATGCCGTTGACGATGTTAAACGCGGGACAAGCCGCTCAAATACTTGAAATACATGGTTCGCCTGCAGTGAGAGTCCGCTTGGCCGACCTGGGTTTAACGGTCGGTTCCGATTTGCGTGTGATCAGTCGAAACGGCGGCAGCGTATTGGTCGGAGTCAGGGAAAGCCGTTTGATGATTCAACAGGGCTTGGCACACCAGATAGAAGTCGGCTAAGGTGAGAGGTTTGATTTTTTGTAAAAAAAGTTAGGGTTGCCTAACTTTCAATCAGGGGAGGAAACATGACGAAGCAATTATTGATCGCAGCATTGGCGGGAAATCCGAACGCGGGTAAGACAACGATATTCAATAACCTGACAGGCTCACGCCAGCATGTCGGGAATTATTCCGGCGTGACGGTCGAAAAGAAAGAAGGGTGCCGCTGCTATCGCGAGCAGCAGTTCCGCATTGTCGATCTGCCGGGAACCTATAGTCTGACTGCGTATTCGCCCGAAGAAGTTGTAGCGCGAAATTTCATCATTCAAGAAAAACCGGATGTGGTCATCGATGTGCTCGATGCGTCAAACTTAGAGCGCAATTTATATCTTGCAATGCAAATCATGGAATTGGAACGACCGGTGGTTTTGGTCTTGAATATGGCGGATGTTGCGGAATCGCGCAATATCAAAATTCATGAACAGAAGATCCGCCAATTGCTTGGCGTGGAAGTGGTGCGTGCGGTCGGCAGTCGCAATCAAGGCATGGATGAAATCCTTCAGGCGGCGGCGCAAGTCGCGCAAGACGGCGTGAAAAAATCGTTCAAAGTTGATTATGGCACAGAAATTGAAACGGCGATCGAGGTGCTGACGGAAAAATTGCCGCAAGCCGATCGTGTCCTGGCTTTTCCGCTGCGCTGGTTGGCGCTTAAACTCTTGGAAAACGACAAGGAAGTGGTTGCCGATATGGCGCAAGTCGCTGGCGGCGAAGAAGTGCTGCGCTCTGCTTCGCGTCTGCGTCAGCAGCTTGAAAATCAATTGGGTGAGGAGCCGGAGTTGGCGATTGCCGACCGGCGCTATCGTTTCATCGGCAAAGTGTATAAAGAGATTGTCACTGCGCCGGATGAAGACGTCCTGACGTTTTCCGACAAGGTGGATCGGGTCTTGACGAATCGGGTGCTCGGCATTCCGATCTTTCTTGGCCTGATGTGGCTGGTTTTCAGCCTCGTTTTCCGCATCGGTCATTATCCTCAGGAATGGATCGCAAGCGGCGTCGAATGGGTTGCGGCCTTGGTCGGCGGTTATCTGCCGGACGGCGAACTGAAGTCGTTGGTGGTCGACGGCGCGATTGGCGGCGTAGGCTCGGTGCTCTCGTTTTTGCCGCAGATCCTGCTACTCTTTTTTGCGATAGCGCTGCTCGAAGGCACCGGTTATATGGCAAGAGCTGCGTTCATCATGGACCGGGTCATGCAAAAAGTAGGCTTGCACGGCAAATCGTTCATTCCGCTGATGCTCGGTTTCGGCTGCGGCATTCCGGCGATCATGGGAACGCGAACGCTCGAGAATCCGCGCGACAGGATGGTGACGATCCTGGTCAGCCCGTTGATGAGTTGCAGCGCACGTTTGCCGATCTACACGCTCTTGATCGCGGCGTTCTTTTCGGAAAACATGGCGGGCAATGTATTGTTTTCCATTTATCTGCTTGGGATTTTCCTGGCGGTTTTGATGGCGCGCATTTTCCGTTCGGTACTTTTTAAAGGGGATACGGAACCGTTTGTGATGGAACTGCCGCCGTACCGAATCCCGACCTTGCGCAGCGTGATGATTCATATGTGGAACCAAAGTTCGATGTATGTGCGCAAAGCGGGTACGATCATCCTGGCGGTCTCGGTCATCGTCTGGTTCCTGACGAACTATCCGAATCAGGTCGAGTTCGACAAAGATTACGATGCACTTGCGGCGCAAGCGACGGCTGCCTTTACTGCTCAGGTTCAGGAAGAGGTGACCGGGCCGCTTCAATTGGCGCAGCTGGCTGACAGTGAAGAGTTGCAATCTTTGATCGTCGAGCTGACGGAAATCGAAGAAGGCTTTAAGAAGCAGGAAGAAGAAGCGGAAGACGATGCAGCGCAGATCATTTCGCTTGCGGATGAAAAAGCGGTTAAGTTGGCTGCGGTGCAACAGGGTCACAGTGAACTGTTTCCGGCTGTCAGTCGCTATCTGGAACTGAAGGAAGCGTTGACGGAGACGACGGAAAAACTGGAAAAAGAACAGGGTAGCGAAAAACTGGCGAAAAGCTATGCCGGTAAGTTGGGTCAGTTCTTTGCACCGGTGACCGCGCCGCTCGGCTTCGACTGGAAGATCAATGTTTCGCTGATCGCCGGATTCAGCGCAAAAGAAGTCGTCGTTAGCAGTTTGGGGACGATTTACAGTGTAGGGGACGGCAAAGAAAACGGGACATCGCTTAAAAAGGCGTTAGCGGACGATCCGACGTTCAACCCTCTCGTTGCCTACACGATGATGGTTTTCACGCTGATTTACTCGCCCTGCCTGGCGGTGATCGCGACGATCAAACGGGAAACGAATTCCTGGAAATGGGCTGCATTCAGCATGGGATATTCAACAGCGCTGGCCTGGTTGGTTGCTTTCCTCGTCTATAACGGTGGAAAACTGCTAGGCCTCGGCAGTTAGGAGGTAGAAAGTGGAAAAAATAGTATTGGCGGCAATCGGCCTGATGGCAGTGTATTATTTAGCTCGCCTCTTGTGGAAACAAAGTAAGGGTGATGTGGTTTGCAATTGCAGTAACGATAGCAGTGGTTGCAGCGGCTGCAAAAGTTGTCCCAGCGCAAAGCCGGATGGGAAAGGCCAATGATGCAGGTGCGCGTCTGTCCCGGTTGCGGGCGAATACCACAGGCGAAGGAGGAATACTGCACGGAGTGCGGCGTCTCTTTAGCCCGTCCATGTTGCGGCTGCGGCTGCGCAGGCTGCGACGCAGAGAAAGAAGAATAGAGGAAAGGAGTCGTCTTGCTTGCAAGGCGACTCCTTTCCTTTCTTTTATCAAAACGATAAAAATAATTGGCGTAAATGCATGAGAACGAAGTTAGGCCAAGGAATGGCAGGCTTACAGACTTTAGGCGTTTCTTTCTTATCAAAATGATACAAATTATCGTATTGATAATAAAGAGCGCTTTATTCTTTGCCTCTTTCAGAGAAAAATTTCTCGGACGGAAAAAAATGTCTTACGGAGCAAATTTAAAAAGAGAGGAGCAACGCTGAATCTGACTGCACTGTCGGGACTTGCAGCGTTGAAAAGAGAACGCTTTGGCGACGTGTGAGAAAAGTTGGCATCCTTATTGCATTATAAGGCAATAGGGAAATAGCGAGAGCAGAAGAGAGGTATGGAGAATGGATGCTAAGATCAAATGGGTTGCCAATGGCAAACGCGGACAGGCGAAAGCCGATCTCACCTTCTTAAGTCCGAGCGAAATCGGCAAAGTGAAGAAATTTCACGAGAGTTTTCCCGAGTACAAACCGACGCCGTTGGCAGATCTGGGACAACTGGCAAAGCATATCGGTGTTGCCGGTTTATATGTAAAAGACGAATCGTATCGCTTCGGCTTGAACGCGTTTAAAGTCTTGGGAGGCTCGTTCGCGATGGCCCGCTATCTGGCGGAAAAACTGGGCAAGGATATCAGTGAACTGAGCTACGCTGAACTGACGTCGTCCGAAACGCGTAAGGCGCTCGGCGAAATCACCTTTGCCACTGCAACCGATGGAAATCATGGCCGCGGCGTGGCTTGGACCGCTAATCGCCTAAAACAAAAATCGGTAATTTATATGCCGAAAGGTTCTTCGCAGACTCGACTTAAAAATATCCAAGCCGAAGGCGCGGATGCCAGCATCACCGACTTGAATTATGATGATGCGGTTCGCCTGATCACCGAACGGGCCAAGAAAAACGGTTGGGTCGTTGTCCAGGATACTGCGTGGGAAGGCTACGAAGATATTCCGGCCTGGATCATGCAGGGGTACGGCACGATGGCGGCCGAAGCGCTGACGCAACTGCAGGAAATCCAGGTGAAAAAACCGACGCATATCTTCATCCAGGCGGGCGTCGGATCGCTGGCAGGCGCGGTGCAGGGATATTTCGCCGCCGCATTTGGCGAAGAACAGCCTAAGGTGGTCATCGTCGAATCGGATCAGGCCGACTGCATGTACAAATCCGGTCTGGCCAACGACGGGAAACCGCATGCGGTGGGCGGCGATATGGTCACGATCATGGCCGGTCTGGCCTGCGGCGAAGCCAATATCATCGGCTGGAACATCCTGCGCGATTACAGCGAGGCTTTCGTTTCCTGTCCGGACTGGGTCGCGGCGAACGGCATGCGTATTCTCGGCAATCCGCTCTCCAAGGATAAACAGGTGGTGTCCGGCGAATCCGGAGCGGTGACGACAGGGCTTGTCGTTGAACTGATGACGAACCCGGCGCTGAAGGATTTGAAAGACAGACTCGGCTTGAATGAACAGTCACGGATCTTGGTCTTCAGCACCGAAGGCGATACCGATCCGGCTAAATATCGCAGCATCACGTGGCAGGGAGAGTGCCCGGCACCAAAAGAATAAAACGGTCTGCAAAGGAGAATAAATATGCTTCTGATCGGAAATGGCAGCATGATTACCCGCGATCCCGCTCAACCGTTTCTCGCGGACGGCTGCGTTGCAATTGACGGCGACACGATTGTTGCCGTTGGTAAAACGGATGAATTGAAAGCGAAGTATCCGGCTGCACGCTTCAGCGATGCGAAAGGTCGGGTCATTATGCCGGGCCTGATCAACAGCCACATGCATCTATACAGTACGTTTGCCCGCGGCATGGCTCTGAAGGATGCGTCGCCGCAGAATTTCGTTCAAATATTGGAGCGGCTCTGGTGGCGACTCGACAAGGTGCTAACGACGGAAGACGTTTATTACAGCGCATTGCCGGTAATGATTGATTGCATTAAAAACGGTACGACGACGATCTTCGACCATCATGCCAGTCCCGCTGCGGTGAAAAACAGCCTGTTTACGCTGGCCAAGGCCGGCAAGGAAATCGGCCTGCGCGGCTGCTATGCCTATGAGGTCTCGGATCGCGACGGCCAGGCGGTGATGGAAGAGGGAATCCGGGAAAACATGGATTTCATCAACCATGCCAATAACGGCAATGACCCGATGCTTCGGGGCATGTTTGGCCTGCATGCGTCAATGACGCTGAGCGATGAAACGCTCAGACGTTGCGCTGCTGCGAAACAAAACAGCAATGCTGGGTTTCACGTCCACACGGCGGAAGCGCTCTCCGATCAGGAACACAGTTTGGAGACGCACGGTAAGCGGGTTGTGGAACGGTTCAACGAATTCGGCATTCTGGGCGATAAATCGATTGCGGTGCACTGTGTTCATGTCAACGACGCGGAGCGGCAACTGCTGAAAGAGAGCAAAACCGCGGTGGTTCATAATCCGGAATCGAACATGGGCAACGCCGTAGGCTGCTCGCCGGTGCTTTCCATGCTGGAGCAGGGAATCCTGATGGGTCTTGGCACGGACGGCTACACGAGCGACATGCTGGAGTCCTATAAGGTAGCCAACATATTGCATAAGCATCAACAGGCGGATCCCGGCGCAGCCTGGGGCGAAATTCCGACGATGCTCTTTGAAAACAATGCATTGATCGCCGCCAAGTATTTCCCCAAACCGCTCGGACAGTTGAAGCCGGGCGCGTACGGCGATGTGATCGTAGTCGATTATCAGCCGCCGACCGCGCTGTCGGCGGACAATGCCAACGGACACATCCTGTTCGGGATGTCCGGTCGCGGCGTCGTGACCACGGTAGTAGGCGGCCAGGTGCGGATGGAAGAACGCCAACTGGTCGGCATCGATGAAGCGGCCATTTGCGCCGAGGCGCGCAGGTTAAGCGCCAAGGTATGGGAGCGCTTCTAATCTAAAGAGGTGATCAGAGTGAAAGAGAACACGATTCACCCAGTAGACGAAATGCTGCCCATTGGCCAGTTATTCGCCTACGGTCTCCAGCACGTATTGGCGATGTACGCCGGTGCGGTGGCCGTGCCGCTAATTTTAGCCAATGCATTGCACCTGTCACAGGAGCAAGTGATTTATCTGATCAATGCCGACTTATTTTGCGCCGGCATTGCAACAATCATCCAAGCGATCGGTATCGGACCGGTCGGCATCAAATTTCCGATCATGCAGGGCGTGACGTTTGCCGCCGTATCGCCGATGATTCTGATCGGCCAGGAACATGGTTTGACCAGCATTTTTGGCGCGACGATCGCTGCCGGGCTGATCACCTACCTGCTCAGTCCATTTTTCAGCCGACTGATGCGATTTTTTCCCGCCGTCGTCACCGGCACAATCATTACGATTATCGGCATCGCATTGCTGCCGGTCGCTGTTAATTGGGCGGCCGGAGGGAATTCAGCCGCTGCGAATTACGCGAGTCCCGCCAATATCGGTCTGGCCTTTGCGGTGCTGGCCTTTATCCTGACGCTGAATAAATATGTTAGCGGGTTTCTTAGCAACATTTCAGTTTTGCTGGGACTGGTCTTCGGAACGCTGCTTGCAATGCCGCTTGGCATCGTCGATTTTTCTAAAGTCGGCCAGGCGGATTGGATCGGATTTACAATGCCGTTTGCGTTCGGTATGCCGACGTTCGAACTTTCATCCATTCTGGCGATGACCGTCGTGATGCTGGTCGTGATGACCGAGACGACCGGCGACATCATTGCAATCGGGCAGATTGTCGATAAGCCGGTCGGAGCGAAGGAATTGACGCGCGGTTTGCAGACCGACGGCGTGGCGACCATGATCGGCGGCTTGTTTAACAGCTTTCCGCATACCGCCTTTGCGCAAAACGTCGGACTGGTCAGCCTGACCGGCGTCAAAAGCCGCTTCGTCGTAGCGACTGGCGGTCTGATTCTGATCCTGTTTGGTTTGTTTCCGAAAGCGGCTGCAGTGGTTGCGGCGATTCCAAACCCAGTTCTTGGCGGCGCCGGCATCGTGATGTTCGGCATGGTGGCTTCGAGCGGGATTCGCGCCCTGACCAAGGTCAATTATGAAGGCAACAAGAACACGTTAATCGTGGCGGTCAGCATTGGGGTCAGCATGGTGCCGCTTGCCGTTCCTAACTTTTATCACGCGTTGCCGGAATGGGCTCGCATCGTCTTGCACAGCGGGATTACCGGCGGCACACTGAGTGCGATTTTGCTCAATGCCTTCTTCAACGAAATTGGAAAATTAAAACTGAAAAAAACACTGGAAAAAGTGGCCTGAGAATTATCGGCCAGGCAACAACAGTTGTTAGAGGAGGAAACCGAACATGTCACACAGCATGAAAGTTCAACCGTTTCCGGTCTTGCTGGAATGGATATTGAAGGAATACCAGGAGAATCAGAGCATTTTCGGCATTCACCGTTCTCTTTTTTACACGCCGAAGGCGGATGCACCCTATGCGGTGCAGGACTTGTTCGGTCACTATCTGGCGACGCCGCTTGGACCGGCTGCCGGACCGCATACGCAGCTGACGCAGAACATCCTGTGCAGCTGGCTGTCGGGTGCGCGCTTTATCGAATTGAAAACGGTGCAGTGCATGGACGAACTGGAAATTGCGCGACCCTGCATCGATATGGAAGACGAAGGCTATAACGTCGAATGGTCGCAGGAGCTCAAGCTGGAACAGTCCGCGCCGGAATATATCAAGGCCTGGGCGCTGATCCATATTCTGCCGCGCATCCTTGGCTGGGATGCGACGCTGCCGGTCGGTACGATCTTCAATATGAGCGTCGGCTACAATTTGGAAGGCGTAAAGACGCCGGAGATGACGCGTTTCATGGATCGTATGCAGAATGCGAAGACCGAACTCACTGAGATCAGAGCGTTTTTGCAAAAAGAATATCCGCAGTTTGCCGACATTGAGATTCCGGATCAAATCACGAACAGCGTCACGCTGTCGACGATGCACGGCTGCCCGCCGGATGAGATCGGCCGCATCGCCCGCTTCCTTTTGGAAGAGCGCGGCCTGCATACAACGGTGAAATTGAATCCGACGCTGCTTGGCCGCGAATGCGTCCTTGGGATATTGCATGAAAAACTTGGCTATCGCTCGATCGACATTCCGGAAAAAGTCTTCGATCATGATTTGAAATATGACAAGGCCGTCGAGCTGGTGACGATGCTCTGGCAGGTCGCCAAGGAGCGCGGTCTCGCGTTCGGCGTCAAGCTCAGCAACACGCTGGCGATGGCGAATTATAAGAAGCAGATGCCCGGCGACGAAATGTACATGTCAGGCCGGGCGCTGTATCCGGTGACGATGCAGCTGGTCAAGAAATTTGCGCAGCAATTCGACGGCAAACTGAGCGTGTCATATTCCGCAGGCGCGGATGCGCTGAATTTCTCGACGATTCTCGCGACGGGCGCTTTGCCGGTCACGGTCGCGTCCGATCTCCTGAAACCGGGCGGCTATTCGAATCTGGTGCAATATCTTGAACAGCTCGAAGCGGACATGAAAGTGAAAAAGGCAAAAAACCTTGATGAACTGGCTGCCGACAGATTGACTAATGTTGATCGGGCCGCCGAAGAGGCGCTAAGCGATATTCGCTATAAAAAAGCCTATCATGATCACGGACTGCCGAAACTCGAATCGAATCTGAGCGCGTTTGACTGTGTCGCCGCGCCTTGCACCGCGCAATGCGCAGTTTGCCAGGATGTACCCCGCTATGCGTGGCAGATTGCAGAGGGCGATTATGATGCGGCGCTGACGACGATTCTCGAGCGCAATCCGCTCCCGTCTGTGACAGGCTATGTCTGTACGCACCTTTGCCAAAGCAAATGCACGCGCAACAATTACGACGAACCGGTCGCGATCCGTTCGCTGAAACGGTTCGCTTCCGAACACGGCAAGGCGCAGCTTCCTAAGGGCAAGGCGAATGGCCACAAGGTGGCGATCGTCGGCAGCGGGCCTTCCGGCCTTGCGGCGGCGACGGCGCTTGCACTGCGCGGTGTTGACGTCACTGTGTTTGAAAAGCGCGAACGCGCAGGCGGCATGATGGCGATCGCACCGGCGTTCCGGGTACCGAAAGAAGTGCTCGACGGCGATGTGCAGCGCATCCGCGACCTAGGCGTCGAGATTCGGCTTTCGCAGCCGGTGAACGGCAAGGCGGAAGGCCTCTTGAAACAGGGGTACGACGCGGTTTATCTCGCGTGCGGCTTTCCGCAGGATGCGAAGATGGATATCCCCGGCGACGGTGCAGACGGCGTCTACAGTGCGCTTGAACTTTTGGAAAAAGTCGCGCGCGGCGAAAAAGTCGCGCTTGGTAAAAAAGCCGTCATCATCGGCGGCGGCAACACGGCGATGGACGCGGCGCGCACCGCGCAGCGGCTCACCGGACAGCCGGTTACGGTGGTGTATCGAAGGACGCGCCAGGAAATGCCCGCGATTGAAGAAGAGATTCATGAATTATTTGCGGAAGGAAATCAGCTCGAAGAACTGGCAACGCCGGAGGCGATTCTACTCGAAGGCGGCAGGGTGAAAGGTCTTTCCTGCAGTCGCAACAAGCTTGGCGAACCAGACGCGAGCGGGCGGCGACGCCCGGTGCCGATTCCAGACAGCGCGTTTACGCTCGAGGCCGACGCAGTGATCATCGCGATCGGACAGAGCGCGGATTTGAACTTTTTTGACGGCAGCGAGGTCCGGCTTGAGAAAAGCGGCGGCGTCGCAATCGAGAAACGCAGCGGCAAGACTTCGGTCTGCGGCGTATATGCAGGCGGAGACGCGGTTACCGGACCGGCGATCGTGATCCAGGCCTGCGCCGACGGCCAACGCGCGGCTGCGGCGATCTGCGAGAAACTGGGACTGAAGAGCCCCGAGGCAGAGCCCTCCGTGACATTGAGTGAAGAAGAGATTCTGTGCGTGAAACAGGCGCGCTGCAGAAAATCGGCGCAAAAGAGACAGGCGACGCTGCCGTTTAGTGAACGCGACGGTTTCAAGCTGGTCGATCGAACGCTGGCGGAAGCGGAGGCGAAAGAAGAGGCGAAGCGGTGTCTGCAGTGCGCCAGCTTTTGCGACAAGTGCGTCGAGGTGTGCCCCAACCGGGCCAACTTTATCTACCAGTTGCCGCAAATCGAGGTCGAACTGCCGCGCCTCTCCTGCCTGAACGGCAAACTGACGCTCTCCGGCACGGAAGAGTTCGCGATCCGGCAGACGCGCCAAATCCTTCATCTGGACGATTTTTGTAACGAGTGCGGCAACTGCGCCAGCTTCTGCGTCCATCAGGGCAGGCCGTATCTCGATAAACCGCGCCTGTTCCGCGAGAAAGCGGACTTTGCGCAAGAAAACGACAATGCGTTTTACATCGAAGGCGAGCGGATCAAACGCCGCGAAGGCGGCAGGGAAATGACGCTTGCGCTGACGAAGAGCGGCTGGCTGTTCGAAGACGACGCGCTGCAGCTGACCTTAAGCGACAGCTTCGAGCTGAAGGCGATGCAGTTGAAAACGGAGTTCAGCGGCGATTTCTCGCTGCGCCAGGCTGCCGAAATGGCGGCGCTTTACCATGGCGTGACCAGGTCGTTGCCGTTCTTACTGACACGGGCGTAGCGGCAGGGTTTGGGAAGAGGTTGCAGAGCCCCAAACCAAGGCTGAAATATACAAGCGGTGATGTTGAAAGGGGAATGTGGAATCATGGAATTTGCTAAAATCGTCGAACAGGCAAAGAAGTATCAACCGGAAATGACCCGATTCTTGCGCGACATGCTGGCGATCCCGAGCGAAAGCTGTCAGGAAGAGAAGGTCGTCCTGCGCATCAAGCAGGAGATGGAAAAAGTCGGCTTTGACGAAGTCAAGATCGATCCAATGGGCAATGTGCTGGGACGTATCGGCCATGGCCCGCATGTGATTGCGATGGACGCGCATATCGACACCGTCGGCGTCGGCAACATGGCGAACTGGGAATTCGATCCGTACAAAGGCTTTGAAGATGACGAAGTGATCGGCGGGCGCGGCGCGAGCGACCAGGAAGGCGGCATGGCCTCGATGGTCTACGCCGGAAAGATCATCAAGGATCTCGGCCTCGAAGGCGAGTATACGCTCTGGGTAGTCGGCTCCGTGCAGGAAGAAGACTGCGACGGCTTGTGTTGGCAGTACATCATCAATGAAGATAAACTGGTGCCGGAATTCGTCGTGATCACCGAACCGACCGACGGCAAGATCTATCGCGGTCAACGGGGACGGATGGAAATCCAGGTCAAGACGCAAGGCGTCAGCTGCCACGGCAGCGCGCCGGAGCGCGGCGACAATGCCATCTATAAAATGGCTCCGATTCTCGAAGAGTTACGGGCGCTGCACGAAAATCTGCTCGATCATCCGTTCCTGGGCAAAGGCACGCTGACCGTATCGGAAATCTTCCATACTTCGCCGTCGCGCTGCGCAGTGGCAGACAGCTGCTGGATCTCGATCGACCGCCGTCTGACGGCTGGCGAGACTTGGGAATATGCGATCCAACAGATCAAAAATCTGCCGTCCGTCAAAGCGGCCAAAGCAGAAGTAACGATGTATCAATACGATCGTCCTGCTTACACCGGCCTCGTCTATCCGACCGAATGCTACTTCCCGACCTGGCTGATCGAAGACGGCCATCCGGTCTGCGGTACGCTGGAAGAAGCGTATGCGGAGCTGTTCAAGAAAAAACCGGAAGTCGACAAGTGGACGTTCTCGACGAACGGCGTTTCGATCATGGGCCGCTACGGTATCCCTTGCATCGGCTTCGGCCCTGGTCATGAAGATCAGGCGCATGCGCCAAACGAAAAGACCTGGAAAAAAGAACTGGTCGACTGCGCCGCGATGTATGCCGCTATTCCATTGCTCTATGTAAAAAAATATGCGGACAAAATGCCGAAAAACACACAGAACCTGGTCTAAGGATAAAGCGTTTAAACCACAGTTGCCTTCGGCAACACAGCGGCCGCTTGCGGCCTACACTGTGCGGCGCGTTAGCGCTACTGCGATGCCGCAGGCATCTGTGGTTCAATAAAAAATTCGCAACAAATAAAACAAAATTTGAGGGGGATCATCATTATGCAAAGCGTTTTCAGAGGCAGACATTTCATCGATTTGGAAGAGTTCACAAAAGAAGAAGTCGACACGATGCTCGAAGTCTCGCTCGATTTGAAGAAAAAATTCGCGATGGGCGTACCTACGCCGTATCTCTTGCATCAATCGATGTTCATGATGTTCTTTGAACAATCGACGCGCACGCGCAACTCGATGGAAGCCGGTTTCGCACAGCTTGGCGGCCATGCGGGCTTCTTGGATTCGAGCAGCATGCAGATCGCGCACGGCGAAAGCGCCAAGGATACCGCGACGATCCTGTCCCGCTTCGGTCATGGCATCGCCTGCCGTTATTGCAACTGGGGCTACGGCAACAAATATCTGACCGAAATGGCCAAACATTCGACCGTGCCGATCATGAATCTGCAGTGCGATCTCTATCATCCGATGCAGGCGCTGGCGGATCTGATGACGATGAAGGAAAAAATCGGCGATTTGAAACGCACCAAGGTGTCCATCATCTGGGCCTATGCAGAAAGCCATAAAAAACCGATTTCCGTACCGGTTTCCCAGGTTCTTCTCTTCCCCCGCTACGGCATGGACGTTGTGCTGGCGCATCCGAAAGGCTGGGAACTGCCGGATTGGGTCATCGCCAAAGCGAAGGCCAACGCGGAAAAATACGGCGGTACCGTTACCGTCACCGATAATGAAGCCGAAGCCTATGCTGGTGCGCATATCGTCATCCCGAAAAACTGGGGCAACTGGGTTAACGATCAGACCGGTCTGCAGGCCGCTGGCGCAGTCGCTGTCGTCGATGACAAGCTGAAAGCGCAAAAATCATGGAAATGCACCGAAGCCAAAATGGCGACTGCGGACAAGAATGTCATGTACATGCATGCACTGCCGGCTGACCGCAACAACGAAGTGGAAGACTCCGTGATCGATGGTCCGCATTCCGTCGTATATGATGAAGCCGAAAATCGTCTGCATACCGCAAAAGCGGTTATGACTCTGTTAATGGGCGGTAGATAACGATGAACAAGCTGGCGGTAGTTGCCATAGGCGGAAATTCCCTGATCCGTGACAACGATCACCAGTCCGTGGAGGACCAGTTTTCTGCCGTGTGTGAGACGGCCCGACATATCACCGGGATGATTCAACAGGGATACGACGTCATCATCACGCACGGCAATGGTCCCCAAGTGGGCTTCATCCTGCGGCGGTCCGAGATTGCCAGCGAGAAGGCAGGCATGCATCGCGTGCCGCTCGTCAGCTGCGGCGCCGATACGCAAGGCGCGATCGGTTACCAGATCCAACAGGCCATGGATAATGAGTTTAAGCGGCGCGGCGTCGAGAAGTCAGCGATGACGATCGTAACGCAGGTTATCGTCGATCAGAAAGATCCGGCATTCGTTACGCCGACCAAGCCGATCGGTACGTTTTACAGCGAAGAGCAGATGGAAGCGATCCGTAAAGACAATCCCGACTGGGTCATGGTTAGCGACGCCGGTCGCGGCTACCGCCGCGTCGTCGCATCGCCGAAACCGCAGACGATCGTCGAAAAAGACGTGATCAGCAAACTGGTCAGAGACGGCTATTGCCTGATCGCGGTCGGCGGCGGCGGTATCCCGGTCGTGCAGGAAGAGGACGGTACGCTGAAAGGCGTCGATGCGGTCATCGACAAGGATTTTGCCTCCAGTCTTTTGGCGACGCAGATCGAAGCCGACACGCTCGTCATCTCGACCGGCGTTCCGGTGGTCTACCTGAACTACGGCAAGCCGGATGAAAAAGCGTTGAACAAAGTGAGCTTAGCCGAACTCAAGCAATATGCGGCAGAAAAACACTTTGCCCCCGGCAGCATGCTGCCGAAGGTCGAAGCGGTGATTCAGTTCCTAGAAAACGGCGGCAAACACGCGATCATCACCAATCCGGAATCGCTCGAAGAAGCCGTTGCCGGAAAGACCGGCACCCACGTTTACCCCTAAAAAAACATGGGCGCGAAGCGGGGAGCAAAGTCTCCCCGTCTCGAGCCGATTGTTCAATGAGCAAAGAGTAAAGCGGCTTATTTTTTACTGATTGAATAATATTGAAAAGGGGAACGGTTAACACGAAGACACGAAGAATGGAAGAGTCGAAGAATATATAGAGTGAAATTCTTCGCAAGCTTTGCTTTTCTTCGTGTCTTCGTGTCAAATCACCCCGGAGTATTTTGCTGGCTACGGCAATCGTTTTTCTAAGAAGAAAGGGTGTTGGCGATGTTTATGTTTACGGTCAATGGAAAAGACTGTGCATGCGAATCCGACGCGAATCTGCTCGACTATCTGCGTGACGAGCTGCGATTAACCTCGGTGAAAAGCGGCTGTGCGGAAGGCGCCTGCGGCACCTGTATGGTGCTGCTTGACGGAAAGGCCGTCCGCGCCTGCCTCTATAGCCTCGCGAAGCTGAACGGCAAGCGGATCGTGACGGTCGAAGGATTGTCGAAACGTGAGCAGGAGGTCTATGCCTGGGCGTTTGCCGCTGCCGGAGCGGTGCAGTGCGGCTTTTGCATTCCCGGCATGGTAATCAGCGCCAAAGGGTTAATCGATCTGGAGCCGGAACCGACGCCCGAACAAGTAAAAAAAGCGATTCACGGCAATATCTGCCGTTGCACCGGTTATGTAAAAATTGAAGAAGCGATTTTAGCGGCGGCAAAACTACTGCGTGAAGCTTTGCCGGTACCGGAAAACGGTACCGGTTATCGCGTCGGCGACCGGATGCCGCGTCTTGACGCGCGGGCCAAGGTACTTGGCATCGGACAATATGTCGACGACATGCAGTTGCCGAATATGCTGCATGGCGCTGTACTGCGCGCGCCAATGCCAAGGGCTTTTATCAAAACGATTGATGCCAGCGAAGCAAAAAAACAGCCGGGCGTCGCGGTTGTACTGACGGCCAAAGATGTGCCGGGCGAACGCTTTCAGGGACATATCATTCATGACTGGCCGGCGATGATTGCGGAAGGCGAGGAAACCCGCTACGTCGGCGACGCGGTGGTGCTTGTTGCGGCCAAAACGCGCCGCCAGGCCAAAGCGGCGCTGGCATTCATAAAAGTGGACTATGAAGAACGCGAGCCGCTTACAACGCCGCAGGCGGCGCTTGCCGAGGATGCACCGAAGCTGCACCCGAAAGGGAATCTGCTCGCCAAAACGGTACTCAGTCGCGGCGATACGGCAGCCGCGTTTGCTGCGGCTGCACATGTCGTCCAATACACGTTCCGTACGCCGCCGACCGAACACGCTTTTCTCGAACCGGAAAGCGCGCTTGCGGTGCCGGAAAGCGATGGTACGATGACCGTTTATACCGGAACGCAAAGCATATACGACGATCACGAAGGCATTGTCGGCGTACTTGGCGTGCCGGAAGAACGGGTGAAGGTCGTTAGCAAGCTTGTCGGCGGAGGCTTCGGCGGCAAGGAAGACTTGTCGGTGCAGCATCATGCGGCGCTGCTGGCCTGGCATGCGGGCGTGCCGGTGAAAGTGACGCTCGACCGCCAGGAAAGCATCCGCGTGCATCCGAAACGGCACGGCATGGAAATGAAGTATGAAGTGGCCTGCGATGCTAAAGGCCATCTTACTGCGGTAAAGGCGCACTTGCTGGCCGACAGCGGCGCGTATGCATCATTAGGCGGGCCGGTTCTGCAGCGCGCCTGTACGCATGCGGCCGGACCCTACAAGATTGCCAACGTCGATGTGGTCGGTCTTGGCGTATATACAAATAACCCGCCGGGTGGCGCGTTTCGGGGCTTTGGCGTGACGCAATCCTGCTTCGCGATGGAATGTTGCCTGAACATGCTGGCGGAAAAAGTCGGCATTACGCCTTGGCAGATTCGCTTTCAAAACGCAGTTGCACCGGGCGATGTGCTGCCGAACGGCCAGATTGCCGATCCGGGAACCGGCATTATCGATACGCTGCTGGCCGTGAAAGAGATTTGCGACAGCCGACCCGATGCGGGCATTGCCTGCGCGATGAAAAACGCAGGCATCGGCGTCGGTTTGTCCGACGTCGGTCGCGTCAACATCCGGATCGAAAACGGCAAAGCCGTGATCTATACCAGCGCCGCCTGCATGGGGCAGGGCATAGCGACGACGATGCTGCAAATCGTGGCCGAGACGACAAAGCTGCCGACCGACTGCATTGAAGTGGCTATGCCAGACACCTCGCGGACCCCGGATGGTGGAACATCGACCGCATCACGCCAGACGGTATTTAATGGAGAAGCATCCCGTCTGGCCGCGCTTGATTTAAAGAAAGATCTGGACGAGACGCCGCTGGCAGAGCTGGAGGGACGGCAATATTACCGGGAATATTCCGGCGTGACGGACCCGATGAATTCCGACAAGCCAAACCCCGTCAGCCATGTCGCCTATGGCTACGCGGTGCAGGTCGTACTGCTCGATGCGGAGGGGAAAGTCGAACGCGTCATTGCCGCGCACGACGTCGGCAGAGCGATTAACCCGACCAATATAGAGGGACAGATCGAGGGCGGCGTCGTGATGGGACTCGGCTATGCGCTGACGGAAGACTACCCGCTGCAAAAGGGTGAGCCGACGGCTAAGTTCGGCACGCTCGGTCTCTTTCGCTCCAGCCAGGTACCGAGGATCGAAAGCGTTTTGGTCGAAAAGAACCCGGATAAGCTGGCTTACGGTGCGAAAGGCGTCGGTGAAATCGTCACGGTACCGACCGCGCCGGCTGTGGCCGGTGCGTACTTCCGGCGCGATGGAATTTTTCGCACCGAACTGCCGCTTTCCGGCACGCCGTACAGTCGTAAGAAATAGAACCACCGGGACGTTTTTTACACGAAGAGTCGAAGGAGGGAGGAAGAGATTATTATTCTTCTTTCTTTCTACCGGGCCGATCGGATCGGCCCGCTTCGCTTCTTCGTGTTACCGTATTCTGTTTTAAAAATTGTCCACACTCTGAGGCGGCCGATCGTATCGGCCGCCTATCGCCTTTTTGAACGTTGTGTCTTTGCGGTTGCGTATTTTTCAGCAGGAGAAAAGCGCTGCGAGGCGAAAAGGTAATATTGTATGTTAAAATTTCCAGGAGGTATCTCAAATGAGAAATTCAAATCCGATTTTTAAGAGCGATACGTTTACTCGCTCAGGGTATCAGGTCGGCCAGGAAACGATGACAGTCAGCGGTACGATCAACAAGGCGATGAGCCTGCTCTTCTTACTGGTTGCGTCTTCCCTGTCCACCTTCTTGTATCTGGCAATGACGGGTAAGTTCGAAACCGTTGCGATCTTTGCCGGCGTCGGCATCGTTGCGACGCTGATTCTCGGCATGGTCGCCTGCTTCAAACCGCAAACCTGTCATGTAACGGCGCCGCTGTATGCGGTGTTCGAAGGCTTTGCTCTCGGCTCCATCACGATGATCCTGTCGATGAAATACGGCGGCATCGCATTTCAAGCGGTGATGCTGACGTTTGGCGTCGCAGCGGCGATGTTCGGCTGCTATCGCTTCGGACTGATCCGTGCGACGGAAAAATTCAAGTCGTTCGTGGCGGCGGCTACGATGGGCGTTTTTCTGGTGATCATGGCCAATCTGCTGCTCGGCATGTTCGGCATTAACCTGCCGTTTCGCAGCGGCGGCATCATTGGCATCGTGTTTAGCCTGGTCGTGATCGGCGTCGCGGCGTTGAACCTGATCCTCGACTTCGACCGGATCGAAGACGGAGCGCGTCAAGGCTTACCGGCGCAGATGGAATGGTTCGCGGCTTTCGGCCTGATGGTCACGATGGTCTGGCTGTACTGGGAAATCCTACGTCTTTTGATGATTCTGCGCGGCAGCGATGACTGAATGAAAAAAGCCCCTGCCTAAACAGGGGCTGAGAATGTCGATAAAACGAAAGCAAGTGGGACGTTTTTTACACGAAGAATCGAAGAAGGGAGGAAGAGTTTAGTATTCTTCTTCCTTTTTTTCGGGCCGATCGAATCGGCCCGCTTCGCTTCTTTGTGTTACCGTTTCTTTTCAGCCTTACCAAAAGACTCGGCTTAGGCCGGGTCTTTTGGTATCCGATATTCTTCCAAGGGCAGTGCAAAAAACGCATCGAGCACCAACGGGTCGAACTGTGCGCCGGAACAGCGTTTCAGTTCCTCCACTGCCTCTTCCAGTGGAATTCCCTGGCGGTAAGGGCGATCAGCGGTCATCGCTTCAAACGCGTCGGCTACGGCGCAAATTCGCGCCAGGAGTGGTATGTCCTCGCCTTTGAGACGGTGCGGATAGCCGGTACCGTCATAATTTTCATGATGAAAGAGCGAGACCTCCAGCGCGTCGCGCAGATAGGCGGCATCCTGCAGCACTTCATAGCCGATGCGCGGGTGTTCCTTCATTGACTCGTATTCCTCAACGGTCAGCGGCCCCGATTTTAATAAAATTGCATCTTCAATCGCCAGCTTGCCGATATCGTGGAGCAGTGTACCCCATTCCAGTTTCAACAATTGTTCTTCGCTCAGTTGTAGCTGCCGTCCGATATCCATCGCGATCTGGTTTACGCGCAGCGAATGCGATGCGGTGCGGCTTTCGCGGACTTCGAGCGTCTTAAAAAAGGCGCGGATCGTCAGGTCGTAGCCTTGCGCAAGCTGATCGTTTGAATCCTTCAGATAACCGATCATCGCGACCAACTTCTGCCGCATGCCGTCGATATCCTCTGCCAAACGGCTGATCTCATTCTCGCCTGCGATAGAAACCGGCTCGTTGAAGTTGCCGGATGCGATGCGGCGTACGCTATGAGAGAGGCGCAAAATCGGCTGCGCGATTCGGTTCGTCAGCCAAAAGCTGCAAAGAATGCCGCCGAAAATCGCGGCAAGCGCGATCGCGCCATGCAGCAAAAGGTACTTTTGCCAACGCAGCTGCCATTTGCCGGTGTCATAGACGATCTCGACCACTTTGCCGGTCAAATAGTCCTTCTGGCGCGGCAGTGGCAGATACTCATAAGTCAAAGCGCCTTCGCTCAGCTGCTGCGGCTTTTCGGTATGAACGGCGGATTGCAGGGCGGCCAGTTTTTCGCCGCTCAGGCGATACTGTCCCGTTCCCTTAGCCGCGGTGAAATCGGAGCCGGCCCGGTCGTACACCCGGACAGAGGCCAGGATGTCATGCTCGGAGATCAGCTGCTCGATCGCGGCATCGAAGTCGATGACGCCAAGCGCATCCTGGTGCTGCGAGAGCGCGATGCCGATCTCCAAAAAGTATTTGTCGTCAGGCGTGCTTTGGTAAGAGAATTTCTTAACGCCGTCATAAAGACTGACCGAAGAGCGATCGACCAGGTACTCGTCGTTTTCCCGCGCGTGCTGCAGCGATTTTGCCAGACTCGAATCCGGTCGTATCACGAGCTGGTTCAGATCCGGCGAAAACGTGGTGTAGATGACGCGGCCCTCGTTGTCGAGGACGAAAAGATCGATGTCCAGTCCGGCATTGCGCTGGATGCGCTGCAGATCGATTCGCAACGGGTTCTTTCCGTTGCGCAGATACGCCTGCTGGAAAAGATCCATCGCTTTTTTCATCCGTTCTTCCAGCTGCTGCTCATAAAGCAGATAGGCCTGATCCTGAAAAGCCAGCGTCTGCTGCACCGTGCTGCGGACATTGGCGGCTTCGCTGCTTTGGTACTGCGAGTTCAATTGATAAAAAACAAACGCGTTGCTGCCTTCGACGAGCAGCAGGATTGCGACGATCATCAGTAAGAGCAAGGTGAGGAGTTCGCGTCGAAAAGGTTTACACGGTTTTGTTTCATACATCATGCAATGCTCCATCGTTTAGAAAGTGTGATAGGACAAGCATAGCAAATTACAAAATGAATAACAACGCGAGCGGGGTTTTTAAAGTTATTATACTTTTTCTCGCGAAAAAAGGAAAAAACGTTTAAAAAACTCCTGTTACGGGATGAAACGAAAAAAAGCCGTCGCTTGCCTCGGCTGCGCGCTTAGCGGCAGGAGACAAGGACGGCGCAAGGTGAGAAAGAAGAGCAAAATGCGGCAGGCCTAGAAAATTTCCAGGCCGACCGGGCAGTGATCGCTGCCCATTACGTCGGGATAAATTTTAGCGTCCTTCAACTCGCTGCGCAGGCGGTCGGAAATCAGGAAGTAGTCGATCCGCCAACCGATATTGCGTTCGCGCGCCTTCATCATATATGACCACCAGGTGTAGGCGTCTTCCTGCTCCGGATACAAATGGCGGAACGTATCGGTAAAGCCCGCAGCCAAAAGTTCGCTCATCTTGCCGCGTTCCTCGTCGGTGAAACCGGCGTTGCGACGATTGGTCTTCGGATTTTTCAGGTCGATCTCCTGATGTGCCACATTGATGTCGCCGCAGAGAATGACCGGTTTTTGCCGATCCAGTTCCTGCAGGTAAGCGCGAAAGTCGTCTTCCCATTGCAGCCGATAATCGAGCCGCGCCAACTCGCGCTGCGAATTCGGCGTGTAGACCGTGACCAGAAAAAACGACTCGAACTCAAGGCAGATGACGCGCCCTTCCTGATCGTGTTCGCTCTGCCCCAAATCGTAGCGCACCGACAAGGGTTCCAACCGGGTGAAGATCGCGGTGCCGGAATAACCTTTCTTTACCGCGCTGTTCCAATACTGGCGGTAGCCGGGAAAATCGATTTTGGCCTGGCCTTCCTGCATCTTCGTTTCCTGCAGGCAGACGATATCGGCGTCAATGCCAGTGAAAAAATCGGCAAAGCCTTTGCCCAGACAGGCCCTAAGACCGTTTACGTTCCAGGAAATCAATCGCATAACGTACCATCCTCATTACTTCAATTTGAGTGTAATTATAGCAGACGCAAACAAACATGCCAAGAAACTTCAAAGAGTGATTCATAGAAGAGAAGTGTGCGTAAAAGCGAAAAGTTATCCACAAAAATCGGTGGATATCCTGTGGGTAACTTGTTGGCAAGGTGTGGATTTACAGGTAGAATAGAAGCAGTAAAGCAAATAAAAATAAAGGGAGTGCGAGCATGATAAACGAATATTGCGGGCGAAAGGCAAAATGGATCGGCCTGTGTCTGTCGGCGCTGCTTCTTATCGTTACAGGCATCGCGGGCGCTGGCGTTCCGGCAGAGAAAGACAACAACACAGCGGAAGGCAACAACCAGTTTGCGGTCGATCTGTACCAACGCATCCAGCTAGCGCAGCCGGACAAGAATACGTTTTATTCGCCGCTCGGCGTTTCAACGGCTTTGGTCATGACCTATGCCGGCAGTCGCGGCCAGACCGAAGCGCAAATGGCGAAAGCCTTGCATTTTACGGGGCCGCAAGACGAGCTGCATCAGAAATTCTCCAACCTGCTGACGCAGCTGCAAACGGGGAAGGATAAAGGCTACCGGCTCGAGATCGCCAATGCGCTTTGGGGACAGAAGGGCTTTTCGTTTAGCGAGCCGTTTCTTTCCCTGACCGACCGTTATTACCAGGGGTCGTTTCAAACGCTTGACTTTGCCAAAGATACCGAGAACAGCCGTATGACGATCAACCATTGGGTGGAAGAACGAACCGACAATAAGATCAAAAATCTTTTGCAGCAGGGCGATCTGACCTATCTGACGCGCCTCGTGCTGACCAACGCGATTTACTTTAAAGGCGACTGGGAAAAACCATTTAAGGCCGAAGCGACAAGCAACCAGCCGTTCCGCCTCGCTGACGGCAGCAAGATCGACGCCGCGCTGATGCGGCAAAGCGATACGTTTGCCTACGCCGAAAGCGAAGGCGTCCAGGCCGTCGAACTGCCGTACGCAGGCGATGACGTCGCGATGCTGGTCTTGCTGCCGAACGGCAGCGCGGCCGATTTGGCGCGCAATCTTTCGCCGGAGCAAATCAGGACATTGCGTGCGCAAATGACGATGAAACAGGTCGAAGTGTCGCTGCCTAAATTCAAATTCGCGACCCGCTATTACTTGGACGACGAAAAACTTCTCCCGGCGCTCGGCATGGCCGATGCCTTCGATCAATACAAAGCCGATTTGTCGGGCATGGACGGGCGCAAAGATTTGTACATCAGCCATGTGATCCATCAGGCGATGATCGAAGTCAACGAAAAAGGCAGTGAAGCCGCCGCTGCGACCGCTGTCGTGGTCGGACTTAAAAGCTTTCTGCCCCAACAACCGACGATCTTCCGCGCCGATCATCCGTTCCTATTCCTGATTGTGCATAAGCCGACTGACTCTATCCTCTTCATGGGCGCGGTGAACGATCCCAGCAAAAGCTAACGGAACAAAGTAAACAAGTAAATAAAGTTATCCACAAAAAGCAGGGGATAAGCTGTGAGCAAGTTGTTGAAAAAGAGTCGTTTATGTGCATAAGTGCAAAACTCTGTTGATAACTATTTTGCCTGTTCATAACAAGGCAAACACCTGTGCGTAACTATGGATAAAATGACAGAAGATTTGCGGTTTAATGCTGCGTGTGATAATATGGATACATAACAAGGGGGCGGATGAGGTCTGGTGGTCTCTGCGGTCTTCAAAACCGTTCGCGGGGCGGCAGTACCGTCCTGGGTGGGTTCGATTCCTACACGCTCCCGCCATAGGTAAATCAAGGCTTCTCGGTCGTTTGACCGAGAAGCCTTTTTATCAATTAATGTTGGAAAAGGATGAGCGAAAGTGATGGTTCAGTGACAGATGGAGTTAAGGAAACGGTGCGCATTAAGACTCGGCTGCTAAATAGGCATCGGCTATTTTTGTTAGTTCAGGCCGGGTTTTATCATCGTCAATCAAGAAGTCAATGAAGAAGGATTCGACTTCCTCTGTTTTGATCGTGGACAAAAATTGAAACGCTTCATGCCATAAGAGGCAATAATTACGATTTTTGGCGATTCGTTTTACTACGGAAAAAGCTCTGTCATCGTGCAAACCGATTAACGAGTTCATGATAAGCTGCAACTTCTCTATGGAATCTTCTTCCTCACTTCGCAATAGGCGGTCAATCCGATCACTCGACAGGTCGCCTGCGCATTCTGCGCAGGCCAAAGCAAATGCATTGGGATATTTGCGACCTGCTTCAAGCGTAGCTTGCGGCCATTGGTATTGATCCCACGATTCTACAGACTGAGACAATCGTTGCTCCACCTCATCTACACTTAAATTGTCATAGCAGAAAAAGCCTTTGCTTATCAGATTGTCAGCGTTTGAAGATAGGCTTTCCGTGTTGAACCAGACACCGCCCAATGAGATTTTATAATCTACTCTATTTTGCTCATACGACTCGGAATGCACAGGCAAAATTGTTAGACAGCGTAGTTTTTGCCCTTCCAGAGCAGCAGCCAGAGCTTTATGATGGCCGTCAAGCAAGACGCAGAGACTATAACCTATGTAGTAAGCCAAACCGTGTAAAGGTTCGCCTGCACGTATTTTCTCACGGTATGCATTGACGGTCTCTTCGTCGATACGGTTTGGCGGCTGGCTCGCCAACAAGAATGTTGGTTGACCTTCCGCGACAAAGCCTTTTAGATGAATCCAGCGGCTTCCTTTGTTAGGAACAGGAATGTTTGTTTGATTCCAAAAAAGGTTTCCGTTTCCGTCCGATGGCAAAAGCGGCAAATCGGCCAGCGCATAAAAACCGCTTTTCAGCAAATTCAAAATCGGACGTAATTCGTCCAAAGAAGAAGAGATCGATTCATAAGGGCGGTTCAGATGAGTACGAATTGTCGAGATTTCTTCGGCGCTGAGCGTTCCTAAGCCGTAACCGGCAGAGATCAGTTTTTCACAAGTAGGGCAAAGGTTTTCATCGATAGAATGTATTTTGATTAAGGGTGTATCGTTCAAGTCTAAAAACACCTTCAAACGATGGTCTTTGGCAAGTCCGCATTCCATACGCAAGCGAGCCAAGCCGTTTTTTATAAAAAAGACGGCTGCATCATTTTCCCACGGAGAATCATTGCGCGAAAAAGTTTTAAGCAATTGGATGGCGGTTGATTTTCGCCATAGTTTATCAAGCATATAGCCTCCTTTCTACTAAGGGAACGTTATTGCATGTCTTGCTCAGTAAGCGGCGATTTGCGCCAAGAGATATGCTTTAAAATAGCTTCTTCAGCAGCGTCATATTTCGCATGATAAAAATGCTTATGCGGGGTCGGAATGTTTATTTCTTCAACAGGACTGCAAATTTGCTGCACATACTCGGTTTGCAGCGTGTTCAGCCCGTACAGAAAAAGGAGATTGTGGCGATCATAGACAAGGGTTGTATTTGATTTTGGCGCATGAAGCCATAGATCATGGCGACCATCGTTCTCCAGATATTCTTCAAATTCTTGCAGCAAAAGAACGGCGTCTTCTTTCGATCGTTCGGCGCTTTGATAACGGGCTGCCTCCGCTGTTGTTCGAGGCGTATGGAGAATGTAGAGAAGAAAAAACGGCCCATCCATTTTTTCGAGGAGCTGTATGAGTGTAGCGATGTGCGATTTCGATAAACTTACTTTGAGTCGATTTGTGTCGGATGTATTTTCGACAACATATGAATTGGAATAGAAATGTTCGATTGTTTTCTCATTCATACCGTTTCCTAACTTGAACATGAAGTCCTCCTTGTTGCATATCTGTTAATTTTTTGTGGCGGACAGTATGATATTCATTTTATTTGGCCGCAACGAAGCTGCTTTTTGCAGACGTGCATAAATGTTCATGGTTGTTGAAGTTCTTGAATGACCATCGTGTTTCTCTGTTCAGTCGCTATTTTGCAACTGTTTTTCTATAGCTTTGAATAAGTCATATTTGCAAGCCCCGAGCACTCTAGAGCGGAACGTGATCGGTTGGCGTACAAGCGCGTTGAAGATGAGTTATTAAAACATTATATGTGTTGAATTAACTCTACTCCAAACTCGCGGTCTTTTTTTCTGGCGCGAAATAGTTGAGGTTGATAACTAAGTTTATTAATAGTTGCATTCAATTCGTTGAATTCCGTATCGTTCATATTACAACCGGCAGTAACTGTTTTAAGAAGCCATGGTTCATATTGAACAAGTCCAACGTAATTTAAAGAGAATGCCCGGTGTTCTTTTTCATAAGCCCACTCAGGCGATTTTACAGTCAAACAGTTAAGCATGTCATCTTGAGTGTTAATGAATAAGTTTATCTGAGGCAAAGTAGGAAGATAGTTTATAGGAGTTGGTGAAAAAATAGGGTTCCTAGCGCCTATGCTGGTGAATACATTAAGTGATGATGGTAGGTGAAATTCTAAACAAAGACCACTGTGTTTTTCAGCATAGTGGGACCATAAAAGAGTACTTTTGTGGTCATCTGGTTTTAATTCAGAAAAACAGCAAACTCCTATTCTTTGCAATAGAGACAATTGATCAGCTACAGCTTTTTCTTTTCCTTCTTTGGTATGCAACTTTCTAAGTTTAATAAGCTCTTTAGCCTTTAAAGTGGCAGCTTTTATTTTTAAGCTTTCTGTAATCATAATAGTTTCAATCGCTTTTTCTAAAATTTGTGATATCGTTGCATTGACATCGCAAAAAGGTGACAAATCAAAGGGATCGTTGAAGTATTTGGAAGAATTGAAGTAAAGGTGTGAGCTTAGTAAATTTTCGCGACTATGGCAATTAGGCTTCAATTCGCATTCTTTATTGTTGTCATGTTGACAGAGTTGCTTAATTGGGAATGGATTCCATGAAACATATTTGAACAGAGACATACAAATCACTCCTAAAAAATATGATCATCATAAACAGAGTGCTTGAAAAGAGTTTGATGTACTATGAATCGTCGTCAAAATGACAATTGCGTCAAAAATACTATAATTATAAGTGTAAGCTATTTTAGCGAGGCGAGCAAATTTGCTCGCGGAAGCAAGGGTCGGTTTGAAACCACTGAAAAATTCTCTTTAGAAAGGGTTTTCCAGGTCGAAGTTTGAAGTAAGTTATCAAGGAGAAACAAGGGACTTGATATTAAAAATTCATCCCAAACAGCTAAGTCCCTATGCGATTCTCTATGATAAAATCCCTGATAAACACATTTTAAAATTAATTGATAAAGTCGTTGATTTTAGTTTTATTAATAAACTGTTGGAAGGTTTCTACGGCGAGGCCAAACCTCGGATATCTCTTGTTTTACCGAAAAAGAACTGCCTGATGCTAGTTTGTTGGCTAAGTATAGGATTCAATGTTTACAAGAAACGTTTGTAGATGAATTGATTTAAGAAGTTGTGAGCCAGAATATCCATAAAGATATTGAAAGGATCTGAGATTGTGGGAATTTTCGAGGATGAAGTAGTTGTGGAATTCATGAAGTGGAAAGAAGCAAACCGGGATAGTTTTAATTGGTGGAGCTATGTGAATTTAAAAGCTGATTTGCAGACAGCATTGGGATTTGCAAAGTTTTATTGGCCTGAAATTGTTGAAGTCGATGGGTGTATTATATTAAAAGATAAGTTCTCAAAAGAAATGTATGATAGTTGGAAGGAGGATTGTAAAGGGGAAAAAACTTGTATTGAAAAAACGATGAATTTATATCAGTTGAGAGACTTTTTTCATATAAATACACAAGATGACGGTAATTTAGAAGAACAAATAGAAACTCTTGGAAATATATTGCTAATGTTTTGGAATATGAGTTTTAAAGCCAGATTTCCTGAAAGGTCAATTGAAGCTAAGGTGGTAAGAGAAACTGATGGGGAATTATTTATTACTGTTTTTGAAGACTTGAAATAATTTAACAAAAGATGTATCAGAACTTCAAATCAAAGGAAGCAAAGGTACGGTTTAAAACCGATGAATTTTAAAAAGTACAAGAAGCGTGCTTTATGAATGGACGAATGGCGAAATGAAACGCTTCCATGGATTAAGGGCGCGCCTCTTAAGAAGTGTGCTCTTACAAAGCAAGTGGACGGCATTGGCGGTAAATTTGAAGAGGATAGCGAAGCTGAAGTTATTGCAATGATGCAATATTGACACCATTTTATATATGTGAACAAGGTATTTTGGAAATTTATGATTATGAATTAAACATTAGGAAGGTTAATAGTCCTAGTACAAACAGTTTTATATTAACTAAGACTGGGGAAAAAAGTCTTGATGAAGTAGATCCAGCCATCGAGCAGAAACTAAAACATTGCTATATAGAAATAATATCACCCAAACAATCCCTACCAATTAGTAAACTGCAAGAATATGTTAATTATTTAAGGAATTCTTTTGAGGTTAAAGCTAGAATTAGTGATACCCTAAATGAATGTTGTGACAGCAAGTTTTTCTTTGAAGTGTACTAATGCCAAGGGGCTGTCAATAAAAGCGTGAAGGAAGAAAAGAGAACAGTCTATTTGTTTAATCTTAAGAATAACTAGGAGTAACAATTATGTGGAAAAAACATCGTGTAGTTCAATGCATAGTTGCTATTATTTTTGTAATTAGCTTCGCTATTCCAGCTTTTCAAGTTTTAGGTGATTTGCTTATAAATCCATCAGTTTATCAGGATCGTAAGGCAAATATGAAACAGGAGTATGCCAATATTAATCCTCCACCAAATGCAAAAAAAATAAATGAAACAGTCAGTAGCAAAATTACCCGTATATGGATTAGTACTGATTATTCAGTTGAGATGGGAAAGGAAGATATGGAAAAATATTACCAAGAAGAATTAAAAGAGAAGGGATGGAAGTTTGATAAAGTGGATAATGCTGGTTCATTACTTTTTGTTAAAAAAGAGTGTATATTTGTAATTACTTCTTTAGATTATAATAAAGTTCATACAAGCATGCACTATAAAGGTGATGGGCCTAATATTTGAAGCAGGAAACGAGACGAATCGTTCTTTGGCGTCCCTTATTTAAATCTAAAATGAAAAATCGAACCATCCCCGTGTTTGCAGCAAAAGAAAGGGCAGATAAAAACATGATGAGTAAAGGTCAGAGTGAAGAGTATTCTTATACAAAAGGAGATGTTTTTATTGTTGCCATCATAAATATATTTTTAGGGATTGGTACAGACATATTTTTTAATACACAGTTGATAAGATTTTTTATGTACGCGGCAAGCATAAGTGCTTATTTAATGATTATTAACCAAAGAAAATGTATAGATAACGCTTACAAAGAGTCTTATAAAGAATGGATTGAAAAAAATATAGGTGTTTTTAGAACTAAGATTTTTTTAAAAGTATTAGTGGCAATGTCTATTTATGTTAGTGTAACCGCGTGGCTATGTGTGGAGTTTGCTAAAGAGTTTCCACCTGAGGTGATTCAATTTACAAGTAAAAATGGATATATACAAAGTATGTTGATGATTTTAAGAAATATAGCCTGTGAAGCAGGTGTTTTTCTTATTCTATTTAATTCTTTACAGTCTTATAGCAAGAGATGGGCATATATAATATGTTCACTGTTCTTTGCGTCAATCCACACCGGTGTTCCAGCGGTGTATTATATTGGATTATCTTTTTTTGTGAATTGGTTTTATGATAAATTCAAACGATTTAGTATAGCTGTTTTCATACATACCATAGCATCATTTATGCTTTATTTGATGTGTTTTTTATTCAGTAGAATATAAAGAGCGAAGATCACGAAATTATATTGAGAGAATAGGCCGATAAAAGCTATGTAGCAAAATTTCCATTCAAAAGACATTCACAAAAAAACATCATAAACATTTAGCTGAATCAATGGTTTACGGCATTATGTCGTAAGCCGTTTTTTCGTTTCTACTACCAATTCAAATAAAAACAGGGCCAACATGTCTATTTTTTATAGACTGCGGCAGAGGTCTAAAAAAGCGCGCAGTGCGGGCGTGAGCCATTTTTCGCGATGGTAGAGCAGTTGCGTTTTCACCGGGAAGGCAGGGCCGCCCCAGTGGAGTTCGACCAACTGTCCGCGTGCCAATTCGTTTTGGACGGCGATTTTTGGCAGGATGGAAAGGCCGAGGTTGCAAATCGTACACTCTTTGATCGCGCCGACACTGGAGAGTTCCATGATCGAGCTTGGTTTCACGTCATATTCTTTGAGCATGGAAAGAATTAAGGGCCGGTAGCCGCAGCCGGGCGAAGTGAGGATCAAAGACGCGCCGGAAAAATCCTGAGGCAAAATGGTTTCTTTCGCGGCCAGCTTGTGCAAGGGGCTTGCGACAATGGCCATGCGTTCTTCGTGCAGCGTGTTCACGATGAAATCGGGAGCGCTGATTTGATCGGTCAAGACCAAGGCGGCATCGATATCATTGCTTTTAAGCCGTGCAGAAAGCGTTTCGCAACTTTCGGTATGGATGCGGATTTCGACTAGCGGATGTTGTTTGCGATAGGTTGTTAAAATCTGCGGCAGGCGATAGACGCAGAGCGTTTCGGCAGCGCCAATCTGGATCGTACCCCGATAGACGTCGGGTGAAAATTCTTCTTTGGCGCGTTCGCATAACTGCAAAATTTTTTCGGCATTTTGCAGAAAGCTTTTGCCTTCGCTTGTCAGTTGGATGCCGCGCCCCAGACGTTCGAACAATTTTATTTGCAGTTCGTCCTCCAGCTGCCGGATTTGGCTGGTGATGTTTGACTGCGCATAGCCCAGCTTTGCACCGGCCTTGGTAAAGTTAAGCGTCTGGGCCGAGGCGCAGAAAATTTGCAACTGACGTAATTCCATAAGCTCACTCCTTATCAGGTATATAAAAAAGTGATTGAAATGATATAAAACAATCGTTTTTTATCTTGATAACTAGATGATATACTATGGAAAAATTTAAGTCTAGCAACGGAGGCCAGGAAAATGAGCAATGTATTTTATCGCGCCGTCAATAAAGAGCTGCTGGAAGTCGACTATGGAGAAGGCATTTATCTGTATGATACCGCAGGTAAACGCTATATCGATGCGGCTTCGGGAGCGGCTGTATCGAATCTCGGCCATGCGCATCCGGTTGTGCTGGAGGCGATGATGAAACAGGCAGGCAAAGTGGCCTTTAGCCATTTGTCGCGCTGGACATCCAAACCGATTCAGGAATTGGCGGACTTGGTAGCGGAAGTAGCGCCGGGCGATCTGAGCAAGTTGTATCTGGTGTCGGGCGGGTCGGAAGCGACCGAGTCGGCGCTGAAAATGGCGCGTCAGTACTACGTGGAGCGCGACGGGCAAAGCTCAAAATACAGAATCATTTCACGCTGGAAAAGTTTTCACGGTAACACGCTCGGCGCGCTGTCGATGACGGGCGATGGACGCCGTAAAAAATATACGCCGCTGCTGCTCGACTTTCCGCATATTGCGCCAGCCTACTGTTACCGTTGTCCGTTTGACAAGAAGCCGGAAAGCTGTGGCGTCGAGTGCGCGCAGGATTTGGAGCGCTGCATCAAGACGGAAGGCGCGGAGTACGTCGCGGGGTTTATCAGTGAACCGGTAGGCGGAGCCGCGTGCGGCGCGATTGTGCCGCATCGAAATTACAGCAAAATCGTGCGTCAAATTTGCGACCAATACGACATCCTGATGATTGACGATGAAGTGATGGCGGGTTTTGGCCGCACCGGCTCGCTGTTTGCGATCGATGATTTTGAGGTCGTGCCGGATTTGATCTGCGCGGCCAAAGGGATGAGCGCAGGCTATTCGCCGCTGGGAGCGGTCATTGCTTCGCAAAAGATTTATGATGCCTTTAAACAAGGCTCGGGCGTTTTTGTGCACGGGCATACCTACGGCGGCAATCCCCTGTCCGCCGCGGTGGCGTTGTCGGTTGTTCGGGTGTTGATCAAAGATAAGATTGCGGCAAATGCCCGCACTGTCGGCGCGTATCTGCTGAACCGGCTGAAAGAAACGTTGCTGCGGTTCCCGTTTGTCGGCGATGTGCGCGGCAAAGGGCTGCTGCTCGGCGTGGAAATCGTCAAAGACAAAACAAGCAAGGAACCCTATCCGCTGGCCAAGGGGATGGCGGCGCGCCTTACGCAGACTCTGGCGGAACATGGCGTGATCGTATATCCCGGCACGGGAAATGCGGACGGCGTGAACGGCGATCAGTTTCTTGTAACGCCGCCGCTGATTCTTACGAAAGACCAGGCGGATGAATTAGTCGCGGCCATGCGGGACGCTTTTACTGCGTTTGGCAAAACGATTTAAGTATATGCAAACGGAAGGTGAAATGAAATGGAAAAACTGATAATCACAATTGCGCCAACGGGGAACGTACCCACCCAAGCGATGACGCCGCATGTGCCGATAACCCCGCTTGAGATTGCGGAGGATCTTATCGCCTGCTACGAAAAAGGCGCAGCGGTTGCCCATATTCATGCGCGCGATGCAGAAGGCGCGCCCACTTGCGAGCGGATATATTTTGCGGAAATCCTGCGTTTGCTGGATGAGGCAGGTTGCCCCATCGTAACGCAAATTTCAACGGGCGCGCGCGGCGGAACGTCCGGCGAGGCGAGAGCGGAGGGACTGGAGCTGCGTCCGCTCTCAGGCAGTTTGTCCACCGGATCGTCCAATTTTCCTGCCAGCGTCAATGCGAATGAACCGAAACTGGTGGAGTATCTGGCAAAAACGATGCTGGAGCAAAACATCAAACCGGAGATTGAAGTGTTTGACGCGGCGATGATTCACAATGCGATTCGCTTGCAAAAAGAAGGACTCTTAAAAGGGCCGCTGCTCTTTAATTTCGTATTAGGCGTAAAAGGTTCATTACCGGCAACGCCGAAGAATTTATTTTTTCTATACGACAGTTTGCCGCCCGACGCCGTCTGGAGCGTTTCGGTGATTGGGCCGCAGCATGTGAATTTGTCCGTAATGGCGATGGCGCTCGGCGGACATGTGCGCGTCGGCATCGAAGACAATATCTATTACAGCAAAGGCGTGCTGGCGACCAACGAAGCCTTGGTTGAACGAATCGCGGCCATCGCGAACGCAATGGGACGCGAGCTTGCCGGGCCGGAAGACGTTGTGCGCATCTGGGGCAGATAAGGTTGTGGCTACCTCTTGAAAAGATTGTGTGAAGGCAGTGAAAAAGTGAATACAATAAGAAACGGGGCCAGCGGAACAAAAAATCCGCTGACCTCGTTTTTCTGTGCAGGCGCTTTTGCGTTATAAGCGGAGATAAAACGAAAATTGCGGTTCGTTTCATGCATCATATATAATAAAAAGAGAATCAGGTTAAAAGGAGCGGATACGATGCTGCCGAATCCTTATACGCCCGGGGCGGGGCTTATTCCGGGTTATTTAGCCGGACGCGAAGAGATGCTCAAGAAAGCTGCGGAATCGATTGCGGCCATGGCGCAGGGCTATCCTACGCGCTCGGTTGTTTATTACGGTTTGCGCGGCGTTGGCAAGACTGTTTTGTTGAATAAGATAGAGTCAATTGCCGAAGCAAACGATGTCCTTTATGAACACATCGAAGTGTCGGAACGCTCTTCCTTTAAGGCGGCGATTGCGTTTCACGTGCAGAAGCTGATGCAGCAGACCAGCACGAAGGAACAGGCGAAAAGTTTTTTACACAAGACGTTTGCGGTACTGAAAGCGTTTCAAATCACGTATTCGCCGGAGGGCGAGATCGGCTTCGGTTTAAAGGATGAAATCGAAGCGGCGGTTGGCGTATCGGATACGGGGAATTTTCAAAACGACCTGACGGAACTGTTTGTCGCGCTGGGCTCGCTGGCGCAGAAGAATCAGCGGGCGGTCTGTC
Organism: Azotosporobacter soli; assembly: GCF_030542965.1. NCBI lineage: Bacteria > Bacillati > Bacillota > Negativicutes > Selenomonadales > Sporomusaceae > Azotosporobacter > Azotosporobacter soli. Next base: position 37,438 of record NZ_JAUAOA010000006.1, on the reverse strand, counting down.
TTTTTATTGATGAAATCCAGTATTTAAAAGAAGAGGAATTCGAAGCCTTGATCGCGGCCGTTCATCGCTGCAACCAAAAAGGTTTGCCGCTTGCGCTTTTTGGCGCGGGGCTGCCGAAGGTGACGAAAATGGCCGGCGATATCAAATCGTATGCGGAGCGGCTCTTCAGCTTTGTCTCGGTTGACTCGCTGCAAGAGGAAGCGGCCTGGCTGGCGCTCACGGAACCTGCCAAAGTGCTTGGCGTTTCGTATACCAAGGACGCCGTAAAGAAAATCGTCCAAGTGACGCGCGGCTATCCTTATTTCATTCAGGAATACGGCAAACAGGTCTGGGAGTTTCGCACGAAACAAGAAATCAGCCTGTCCGCTGTGGACGCCGCCTATGCGGCATTTGAAAAGAGCATTGACGACAGCTTTTTTAAGGTGCGTTACGACAGAGCCACGCCGAAAGAAAAGACGTTTATGCTGGCGATGGCCGAATGCGAGGCGCTGCCTTGCACGATGAGTCAAATTGCGCTGAAAATGGAGAGCAACGTGCAAAGTCTTTCGCCGGTTCGAAACCAGTTGATCCATAAAGGTTTTATCTATTCCGCCGGAGCGGGCGAAGTCGATTTCACCGTGCCGCAGTTTAAGGGCTATCTTATGCGCAGGCGAAACGCTTTGGAGTAGGGAAAAAAGGCCGTATAAGGAAGCGCGGCGAAAATGATCCATCTTGCGTCGAGAAAAACGAGGGGAGCAACAGGGGATGCTAAGAATTTTAATGCTGTGCCTGTTCGTGCTGCAGGTGCTTGGAGGTTCGGTAGAAGCGGCGGAGTGGCAATGGCTGGGGTCTACGGAAAAAGCCGCTTATTATGTCGATGCTTCCAGCCTGAAAGCGGAAAAGGTTGGCGACGCGCGCTACATAACCGCCTGGTTTAAATGCGAGTATGTTTCCGAGACGGAAAATATAAAAGAAAGTTTGAAGAAACTGCGATTTGAGGTAAGTGCGGATCGCGAGGTGAAATGTACACAAGCGCAGGAAGTCTATTATAATGCGCAGCAAAAGGTGTGGCCGCATACGGATGATTCGTTTGCGCCGCATTCCATGAATGAATTGTTTTTTGCGGCACTGACCGATTATTTGTTGGGAACAGAGGCAAACTGGCTGAACAAGCTGGATGGAGATGACAGGTGGGTTTGGGTTGGCGCAACGGTCGATGATGAGGATTTAATTTGGTTTGACCAATATCGCTCAAGGCTGCTTTCAGCGGGAAATTATCAAATGTATATATATAAGAGCAATAAAGAAGGCCAATACAGAGTTTATTCCAGACGGTTTGAGTTGGAAAAAAGACAAATCGATCATCGGGCGGTTGTCCCGGACAGCATCGGTGTTCTTATGCTTGAAAAAGCGGAGCAGATGATGAAGACGCCGAGCGTAGGGATGATTCAGTGGCGGGCTGCAATGACCAATTTGCGGCGGGTAATCGCAGAGCGCGCCGCTAAGATGAATGTGACCCCAAAGGCAGGCTAAGTTTTATTTTCTGCGCATTTCGCCCTGGCGGCAGGATTGTCTGCTTTGGATGCGGAATCGGTGTAAGGAGAGAAAACGTAGCTGAAGAATTTTGAGGGTGAGCAGAACGGGAGGAAAAGCATGACGGTCAGCAAACGGTTATTTGGTGAAACGAAGCGAAAAGCGGTCTATGAATATACGCTCGAGAACAGGAACGGGATGCAGGTTTCCTGTCTGGATTACGGCTGTGCGATCACTAAGATCGTGACGCCGGATCGGAACGGGGTCTTCGCGAATGTTGTCCTTGGTTTTTCGGATCTGGCCGGATACCAGGAAAACGCGATTTACGCGGGCGTCGTCCTGGGCAGGGTCGCCGGAAGGATCAAAGGGGCGCAGTTCGAACTGGAGGGTGTGCGCTACGCTCTGGCGGCCAACGATGGGGCAAACCATCTTCATGGCGGGGAAAAAGGTTTTCACAAGGCGCTCTGGGATGCGAAGGTTCTCCACGAAGAGGATGGCGAGAGCATCGAGTTTTCGCATATCAGCCTGGACAAAGAGGACGGCTATCCGGGAACGCTGCAGATGAAGGTTCGCTATACGCTGACGGAGAACGATGAGCTCATCATCCGCTACCGGGGAGAAACGGATAAGACGACGCTCTTGAATCCGACCAATCACAGCTATTTCAATCTAAGCGGCGATCTGAAAGACGAGATCGGGCAGCATGTCCTGACGCTCGACAGCAGTCGCTATCTGGAACTGACCGACGATCTCTTGCCGACGGGAACACGCTGCGACGTGTCCGGCTCGGTTTTCGATTTCAGAAAGGGTCGCAGGATCGCCGACGGCCTAAACGACAAGGATGAGCGGAACCGCAAGGTCGGCAGCGGTTATGACCATCCGTTCGTCCTCGACAGTCACAACAACGGCGAGATCAGGCTCTATGATGCGGCGAGCGGTCGCAAGCTGACGATCGAGACGGATGCGCCAAGCGTCGTGCTGTACACCGGAAACTACATCCCCGAAGGTCTGGCGGTCTCTGCCGGAAAGACGTGCCGCTATGCGGGGCTTTGCCTCGAAACGCAGGGCTTTCCGGATGCGATTCATCACGAAGATTTCCCCTCCTGTGTCCTGACGAAGGAGCAAGTCTTTTCGACAATGACGAAATATGCGTTTGGCGTAGAAAAAGCATAATTTAAAAAACAAAAGAGAGAGCAACGGACAAAAAATCCGTTGCTCTTATTTTTCTGTTCATTCAAAAACAATCTTATAGTAAAACTACTTGCAATTTTCAGACAGCAGTAGTAAATTTAAAGTAAGTTGTATGACAAATGTGAAGAATGAATAAATAGTTGTAAGATGTTTGCGGTGGAGGGCTTGTTGAATTACGGGGTATTTCATTCTGACCGGGCGCAGGGAACAAAGGGAGAGGGATGGCAGTTCTGCAAAGCGAGGAGGCGAAAAGAAGTAGCGGCTGAAACATTCGATGATTCTCTCGGCTGGCCAGGAAAGGAATAATTTATTAATTCAGGAGGAATGCGCAGATGAAATGTAAGAAACTCGTAGCGGTGCTATTATCTTGTTTGTTCTTAGTGGTCATGGCAGGGTGCGGCAATAGCGGGGAAAAACCGGCGGCCGACGGCGCGAAAAAGGCAGGCGGCAAGAAGATCGGCGTCGCAATGCCGACGCAGTCTTCACAGCGTTGGATTCAAGACGGTAAGAACATGAAGGAGAAACTGGAGAAACTCGGTTACACGGTGGACCTGCAATACGCCGAGGATGATGTGCAGGCGCAGGTATCGCAGCTCGAGAACATGATCACCGGCGGGGCAAACTGCCTGGTCGTCGCTGCGATCGACTCCAATGCATTGGTCAATGTCCTGGCACAGGCGAAAAGCAACAACATCCCTGTCATCGCGTATGACCGGCTGTTGATGGACACCGACAGCGTTTCTTATTACGCGACGTTCGACAATAAGGGCGTAGGCGTTGCCATCGGTAAATATATCGAAACCAAGATGGGTCTGAAAGAAGGCAAAGGCCCGTACAATATCGAGTTCTTTGCCGGATCGCCGGATGACAACAATGCGCATTTCCTGAACGCAGGTGTGTTCGAAGTCCTGAAGCCTTACCTGGACAAAGGCCAGCTGGTCTGCGTGTCCGGACAAACCAAGTTCGATACGATCTGTACGTTGCGTTGGTCGCAGGAAGTTGCACAAAAACGCATGGAAGACATCCTGTCCGGTTATTACAGCACCGGGAAGAACCTGGACATCGTAGTCAGCCCGTTTGACGGCATCAGCTACGGCGTTGCCGCCGCACTGGAAGGCGCAGGCTACAAAGTGGGCCAAAAATGGCCGCTTATTACCGGGCAAGATGCGGAGTTGATGGCTTCGAAGAACATCATGTCGGGCAAACAGTCGATGACGATCTTCAAAGATACGCGCGTGTTGGCTGACAAATGCGTCAAGATGGTACAGGCCGTACTCGAAGGCGGCCAGCCTGAGATAAACGACACGACTTCTTACAACAATAAGAAGAAAATGGTTCCGTCTTATCTGTGCACGCCGGTTCCTGTAGATAAAGAAAACATCCAAAAGGAACTGATCGATTCGGGTTACTATAAGAAGACCGATCTTCAATAGGCGACATTAAACGTATCGGGGGGCGGAAAGCGGCAAGAGCGTTTTCCGCCCGCTGATTATAAGGGAGCTGAGCAAAAGGCATGGCGGACATTATCTTGGAGATGAAGCATATCACCAAGGAGTTTTCCGGCGTTAAAGCGTTGGATGACGTCAATCTTAGTATTAAGAAAGGCGAAATCCATGCACTGTGCGGCGAAAACGGCGCGGGAAAGTCGACGTTGATGAATGTTCTTTCGGGCGTCTATCCACATGGATCGTATAGCGGCGATATTCTTTACAAGGGCGAGGTATGCAAATTCAATACGATTCGCAGCAGCGAAAAAAAGGGCATTGTTATTATCCATCAGGAGCTTGCGTTGATTCCGTATCTTTCGATTGCGGAAAATGTTTTTCTCGGCAATGAAGTGAAGTCGATGCCGGGCGTAATTGACTGGGATGAGACGGATCGGCGTGCGCGGGAAGTCTTGCGCAAGATCGGCATGGATAATGAAGATTTAAGCCAGATGGTCAACACGTTAGGCGTGGGGAAACAGCAACTCATTGAAATTGCGAAGGCTTTGGCTAAAAAAGTGGAACTTTTGATTTTGGATGAACCGACAGCGGCATTGAATGATGAAGAAAGCAATATTCTGCTGGAAATCATGCTGGCGCTAAAACAGCAAGGCATTACATGCATCATGATTTCACATAAATTGAATGAAGTGAGTCGGGTTGCCGATGCGATCACAGTCATTCGTGACGGGCGTACGATTGAAACGATCGAGAAGAGCGAGGAAGAGATTGAAGAAGATCGGATTATCAAAGGCATGGTTGGCCGGGAATTAACCAACCGCTATCCGGAGCGTGACAGTAAAATCGGCGACGTTGTGTTTGAAGTGAAGGATTGGAACGTGTACAGCCCGGATGATTTGACGCGCAAAGTGTTGCAGGATATTTCACTGTATGTGCGCAGCGGCGAAGTGGTAGGCTTGGCCGGATTGATGGGCGCGGGACGGACGGAACTGGCCATGAGTTTATTTGGCAAGGCGTATGGGGAAAATATATCGGGCAGCATTATAAAGAACGGGCAACCCATACAGTTAAACAGTATAAAACAGGCGATTAACCACAAGATTGCCTATGTCTCGGAAAATCGCAAAAAATATGGGCTGGTACTGCCCAATGATTTGAAGTGGAATATGACGCTGGCAAGTTTGGAATCGAGATTTTCCAAACGGAATGTGATTGATGAAAATGAAGAGATCCATGCTGCCGAAGAGTATCAGAAAAAAATCAACATTAAGGCGAATTCGATCGAACAAGCAGTGGGCTCTCTTTCCGGCGGCAATCAGCAGAAAGTGGTTCTGGCAAAATGGATGTTGTCCAATCCAGACGTGCTAATGTTGGATGAACCGACGCGCGGCATTGACGTCGGCGCAAAATATGAAATATATAAGGTCATTAATTCTCTGGCGGATGAAGGAAAGGCGATTATCGTGATTTCTTCGGAGATGCCGGAATTGCTCGGTATTTGTGACAGAATCTATGTTATCAATGAAGGGGAAATTGTCGGCGAACTGGAAAAAGCGGAGTTTTCCCAGGAACGGATCATGAAGAATATTATGACGCATATTGGAAGGGAGAAAATGGCGCAATGAGCAATACGGCAGAAAATACCGCGACTTTGCACAATGTTCCGGCTCAGCCCAAGAAAGCGGCGATGAGCAATTTAAAGCAATATGGCATGATGATCGCCTTGTTTTTGATTTATGTGATATTCACCGTTTTATCGGACGGGAAAAATGCGGCGGCGATGAACATCAATAATCTGGTGATGCAAAACAGTTATATTGTCATTCTTTCGATCGGCATGCTATTATGTTGCTTGACTGCGAATGTCGATCTCTCGGTCGGCTCGGTCGTGGCCTTCTGCGGTGCGGCCGCGGCGATTATGGTCGTCGATTATCATATCTCGATACCGGTCACGTTTGCAGTCGTACTGGTCATGGGCGTGCTGATCGGCATGTGGCAAGGCTTTTTCATTGCAGTCTTGAAGGTTCCGCCTTTCATCGTTACACTGGCGAACATGTTATTGTTCCGCGGTTTTACGATGGTCATCCTGAATGGGCAGACCAAAGGCCCGTTGCCGCAGGAGTTCACGCAGTTCGGCGCGGGTTATCTGCCGCAAGTGTTTATGCAAGTGGGCGGTACAAGAGTCGAATTGCTGGCGCTGGTTGCCGGGATCGTGGTGTCTGTTGTACTGGTGTTGCTGGAAATCCGTTCGCGGCGGAATAAGATCAAGCATCATTTTGCGGTCTTGCCGATTTGGCAACCGATCGTTAAACTGACTGTCATTATCGGGATCTTGAATTTTATTACCTACAAGTTGGCCGTTTATATGGGCTTGCCGTTTGTTCTCTTATTGATGTTAGTGCTGATTCTGGTGTATTCTTTTATTACCGACAAGACGGTGGCCGGACGGCAGGTTTATGCGGTTGGCGGCAATGTGAATGCGGCGCGGTTGTCGGGCATCAATACGGACAAAGTCATGTTTTGGGTGTATACGAACATGGGGCTGCTGGCAGGTTTGGCGGGGATTGTCCTTGCGGCGCGCAATGCGTCGGCTACGCCGAAAGCGGGCGACAGTTTCGAGCTTGACGCGATCGCGGCCTGTTATATCGGCGGCGCGGCGGTGCAAGGCGGCATCGGAACGATTTCCGGCGCGGTCATCGGCGCTTTGATCATGGGCATATTGAACAACGGCATGTCGCTGATCGGCTGGTCGATTGATATCCAACGCGTAGTCAAAGGACTTGTTTTGCTGGCGGCAGTCACCGTCGACTTATATAATAAGCGTAAGAATGCATAGGCGTCTTTCGGGATTCAGGCAGCGGGATCGGATGGCGCAAGGAAAGGATAGGGTATGACCAAGCAAAATGACCCCAAATATCTAGAACTGGTGAACTGGATAAGAGAGCGGATCCGCAGCGGTGATTTTTGCATAGCCGATCGATTGCCATCAGAAAATGAGCTGGGGAGCATGTTCAAGATCAGCCGACAGACGGTAAGGCAGGCGACCAGCATCCTGGAAAGCGAAGGTCTGCTTGCGCGAAGGCGCGGCAGCGGGACGTACATCGCTTCGGCGACCCAAGCGGCGAACGCGGTCACGATGAGCATCGGCGTCATCACGACGTATCTTGATGACTATATCTTTCCGAGCATCATCAAGGGGATCGACAATGTGCTGACGCAAAACGGCTATTCGATGCAGCTGTCGATCACGCACAACAAAGTGGAAAACGAAATGCGAATTTTAGCCGCGATGTTGAAAAACGGCGTGGACGGGATTATCATCGAGCCAACCAAGAGCGGTCTGCCGAACATCAATGCGGATCTGTACGCACAGATCAAAAGACAGGGCATCCCCTGCATCTTTATCAACGGTTACTATGCGGATCTTTCCTTCCCCTTCGTCGCGATGGACGATCATGCCTGCGGAGAAGCGGCGGCGAAATATCTGGTCGAGCGCAAGCATTCGCGCATCGCGGGCATTTTCAAATCGGACGATATACAGGGGCATCTGCGTTACAGCGGCTGTGCGAAATGGCTGAAAAAGAACGGCCTCGTGATGTCCGACGAGCACGTGATCTGGTATACGACGGAAGACATGCCGATGTTTTCCGAAGCTGCGTTTGCGCAGCGCCTCCTCGAACGGATCGACGGCTGCAGCGCGATCATCTGTTATAACGACATGATTGCCGCCAAGATCATCAGCCTTTTGGAACGCAGCGGCAAGAAAATACCGGAAGACCTTTCGCTGATCAGCTTCGATAATTCGGATCTGAGCGTCAATTCGGCGATTGCGCTGACGACGTTCTCGCATCCGAAAGCGGAGCTCGGCAAGGCGGCGGCTTCGAACCTGCTCCGTTTGATCAAACAGGAGAAATATGCGGCGACGGTGAAATTTGCACCGGAGCTGGTGGAACGCGATTCGGTGCGCACGCTGTAAGCGGCGCGAAAAAAAGAAAAGCAGCGTGAAGCTGCGCATAAAGTTGTATGACAACATCGGCGTAAGACGCCGAAAGCGGTAGGGAAGAAAAGGAGGCGTCACTATGAAAAGTTTTACGCAACAGCAATTCTGGTTTATCACAGGAAGCCAGCATCTTTATGGGGAAGAAACGCTGCGGCAGGTCGCTGAGAATTCGCGGCAAATCGTCGAGCAGTGCAACGCGAGCGCTGCGATTCCGGCACAGATCGTGCTAAAAGAGGTGGCGACCGGTTCGAATGCGATTGAGGATGTGATCGCGGAGGCGAATTATGATCAGCGCTGCGCCGGGATCATTACCTGGATGCATACGTTCTCTCCGGCGAAGATGTGGATCAGGGGTCTTGGCAAGCTGCAGAAGCCGTACCTGCATTTGCATACGCAATTCAACCGCGAGATTCCGAACGATACGATCGATATGGATTTCATGAATCTGAACCAGGCGGCGCACGGCGACCGGGAGCATGCCTTTATCGCGGCACGGATGCGTCTGCCGCGCAAGATCGTCGTCGGACATTGGGCGGAGCCGAAGGTGCAGGAAAAAATCGGTCGCTGGATGCGCAGTGCGGTCGGCGTGAGCGCGAGCAAAAAGCTGAAGGTGGCACGCTTCGGCGACAATATGCGCGAGGTCGCGGTGACCGAGGGCGACAAGGTCGAAGCGCAGCTGAAACTGGGCTGGTCGGTGAACACCTATCCGGTGGGCGATCTGCTGCCCTATGTCGAACGCGTGACGGAAGGCGAAATCGACAAGCTGCTGGAAGAGTATAAAGCGGCCTATCAGATCAAGACCGAGAATCTTTCGGCGGTGCGCTATCAGGCGCGTCTCGAGATCGGTATCGAGAGCTTTCTGAAAGAGGGCGGCTTCGAAGCGTTCACGAACACGTTCGAAGACCTGCACGGTTTGGAGCAGTTGCCGGGTCTTGCGGTACAGCGCTTGATGGAGAAAGGCTACGGCTTCGGCCCGGAAGGGGACTGGAAGGTCGCGGCGATGTCGCGCATCATGAAACAGATGGCGCAGGGGCTTACGGGCGGGACGTCGTTGATGGAAGACTACACCTATCATTTTGACGGCGAGGAAAGCCTGATCCTCGGCGCACATATGCTGGAGATCTGCCCGTCGCTCGCGGCGGAAAAGCCGAGGATCGAAGTGCATCCGCTCGGCATCGGCGGCAAGGACGCGCCGGCGCGTCTCGTTTTCGAGGGCAAGAGCGGCAAAGCCGTCTGCGCCTCGCTGGTCGACATGGGCGGCCGGATGCGGCTGATCGTCAACGATGTATTGGCGGTTGCACCGACGATGGAGATGCCGAACCTGCCGGTGGCGCGCGTGATGTGGAAACCGATGCCGACGCTCGAGACGGCGGCGGAAGCCTGGCTGAGCGCGGGAGGCGCGCATCACAGCGTCTTCAGCTTCGCGCTCGATGCGCAAATGCTGCGCGACTGGGCGAACGCGCTGGAAATCGAGTTTGTGCATATCGATGAGACGCTGGAGCTCGATCGTTTCCGGCAGGATCTGCTGTTTGCCGATTTGGCCTGGAAATTGAAATAACGCGCGGTGAAAATTCGGCGTTCACGGCCTGTAAATGTGAAGCGGCGTCCGGCGCTTCTGCGCGATGCCGAAGGAGAGTACGATGCTGGAAGAGTTGAAAAAAGCCGTCTATGAGGCGAATATCGAACTGCCCCAGTACAAGCTGGTGACGTTTACCTGGGGCAATGTCTCGGGCATCGACCGAGAAAAGGGTTTAGTGGCGATCAAGCCGTCCGGCGTCAGCTATGCGAACATGTCCGCGCAGGACATGGTGATCGTCGATCTGGCGGGGAATGTCGTCGAGGGAACGCTGAAACCGTCGTCCGATCTGGCGACGCATCTGGCGCTGTATAAGGCGAGCCCCGATATCGGCGGGATCGTGCATACGCATTCGCGCTACGCGACGATCTGGGCGCAGGCCTGCTGTGCGATCCCCGCGCTCGGCACGACGCATGCCGACTATTTCTACGGCGACATTCCCTGCACACGTGCGCTGACAAAGGCGGAGATTGAATGCGCGTACGAAGAAGAGACCGGCAATGTAATCATCGAGACGTTTTCCGGCAGGAAATATCTCGAGATGCCTGGGGTGCTGGTGCATTCGCATGGGCCGTTCGCCTGGGGCAAGGACGCGGCAGACGCGGTGCATAATGCGGTCGTTCTGGAAGAAGTTGCGTGTATGGCCTGGCATTCATTGCTTTTGGCAGGCGGCGCGCTGCCCGCCATGCAGCAGGAACTGCTCGATAAGCATTATTTACGCAAGCATGGAAAAAACGCGTACTATGGACAGCGCTGAGTAAAATAAAAAAGGCAAAGGCTTTTCGGATTTATTTTCGGGAAGCCTTTCTTTATCGAAAATGCTGCCGAAGAAACGGTGGTGTTTTGACGACAATAGTATTTTTTACCAAACTGCGTTACAATTAAATTTGTGTGTGCTATGCAGAGAAAAGTGCAAAGAAATTTTTCGCCAGAGTAGGACTTGCGAGAGAAAAGAGGTGTGATGTTGGCGATGTTATCCGGATTTTTCCGCAATAAGGCGATCGGTTTCAAACTGCAGCTTTATTTTTTTATCCTGACGATGTTGCCGATCATCACGCTCGGCATCTTGGGGAATCTGATCTACAGCAATGCGGTCGAAGAACAGGCCAACATTCACACGGTGCAGATGACGGAACAGGTGATGCGCAATGTGGAGCTTCATATCCGCGACATGGAGAACATCGCCTCTTATATCAACAGCGATGCGCAGGTACTGGCCTTTTTCAAAGAAGAGGAGAAGACGCCGGGCAGCCTGGAGGCATACATCTGTGCGGATCTGTCGCGCTACAGCCGCGTGCATCCGGAAATCGCGGGCATTCTGCTCGTGAACGCCAAGGGCGATTATATCAGCAATGAGATGGTACGGATCGCACGCGATCCGCTGGTCAATGAGAGTTGGTACAAGAAGGCGATGGAGCGGCCGGAACAGCTGCATCTTTTCAGTAAGCCGATCGGGCGCAACATCAAGACGATCCGCAATTACAGCGCGAACGATGTCGTGTCGATCGCGAAAGCGGTGCTGGACCCGCAGGACGGAAAACGTCTTGGCGTGATTTTGATCGACCTAAAGCTGGATATGATTAAAAGCGTCATCGAATCGATCACGCTGGGGAAAAGCGGTTTTTTATATATCATGGATGACCAGGGCGGCATCGTCTACGCGCCGGTCAACCCGGTTGTCTACCGCGTGAAGCCGGAGTGGCTGAGCGGTAAGGAAAAGAGCGTGGAAAAGACGATCCAAGACAATAAGTATCAGATCATCTATAAGGCGTCGGACTATACGAAATGGAAAACGGTCGGCGTGTTTTCGGTGAATGAAAATCTCAAAGAGATTATAAATATGCGCCAGTATTCGATACTGATCGCGCTGGTGACGCTGGTGTTCTCCTCGGTGGTGGCCTTCTTTTTCACCGGCTCGATCGCAAAGCCGCTCGGCAAGCTGCGCGTCCTGATGAAAAAGGCCGAAGACGGCGACCTGACGGTACGCTTCAACAGCAAGTATCAGGACGAAGTCGGCGCGCTCGGCAACAGCTTTAACCATATGATTATCAAGATCGGCGAATTGATCCAACTGGTGTACAGCGAGCAAAAGCGAAAACGCGAAGCGGAACTGAAGATCCTGCAGGCGCAGATCAAGCCGCACTTTTTGTACAACACGCTCGATACGATCCACTGGATGGCCAGGGAACGAGGCGCCAATGACATCGTCGCGATTGTCGGCGCACTGGCCAAGCTGTTTCGCATCGGTCTCAGCAAGGGAAAGGAGATCATCACGGTCGGCGAAGAGCTGGAACATATCCGCAGTTATCTGCTGATTCAAAAGGCGCGCTATGAAGACAAGCTGAATTATGAAATCATCTATGACGAAGAGGTGCTCGCCTGCCGGGTGCTGAAGGTGATCCTGCAGCCGCTGGTGGAAAATGCGATCTATCATGGACTCAACGCCCGGCGCGGCGGCGGGACGATCGTGATTAAGGCGGAAATCAAAGAAGATAAGCTCTTCTTCAGCGTGGCCGACGACGGGATGGGCATGGATGAGGAGAAACTGGCCGCGCTCAATGAAATCATCGCGGGTGAACGCGAGCCGGGCAGCATCGGTTTTGGCGTGTACAATGTCAATGAACGAATCCGGCTGACGTTCGGTTCGGAATATGGGCTTCGCTACCACAGCGTGTGCGGCGAAGGAACGACGATTGAGATCCTTCATCCGCTGAACGTGCCGTGAGAAGGCGGCGGATAAACGAGAACGGTTTGACGGGAGGAGATTTTCTGTGTGGAAAGTACTGATTGCGGACGATGAACCGAAGATACGTCGCGGCATCAAGAGTTTGCCGGACTGGTCGCTGCTCGGACTCGAAGTTGCGGCGGAGGCAGAGGACGGCGAGATGGCGCTCGAAGCGGCGCGTGAGGTGCGGCCCGATATCATCCTGGCTGATATCTGCATGCCGTTCATGAACGGGCTGCAGTTTATCGAGGCGATCAAGAAAGAGCTGCCGGAGGCGCAGATCATTGTCATCACCGGACACGACGAGTTCTCTTATGCACAGCAGGCTCTGAAACTGCAGGTGATGGACTATCTCTTGAAGCCTGTCGGCCAGGAGCAGCTGGAGGAAGTCTTGAAAGCGGCGTGCGAAAAGCTGGCGGCGCAGCGCAGCGTCGGGCAGTATCTCACGCTCGCGAACCAGGAGACGCAAAAGAACCTGACCGCGCTGCGCAACACTTTTTTTGCCGAATGGGCGGGCGGCCGCGTGGCAGAGGCGGAGCTGGCCGGGCGGATGCGGTTTTTAAAGATCATGACGCCTGCGGCAGCGGGACTGGTGACCGTCAAAGCGATCGACCGCCATACCTGCGGCCGGACGCAGCGGGAATGGGAGAAGGAACTGGTGCTGTTTGCGGTGCGCAACATCATGCTCGATGTGCTGCAGGCGTGGCAGCCCAGCCTGTTCCAAGGCGAGAAGGGCGTCGTGAGTGCGCTGGTCGACATTCATTCGGATCAGGAATGGGAAACGCTCGCGGAGCAGCTGCAGGGCGCACTCGAACGCTACGGCAAACAGACGGTGTTCGTCTGCCGCAAGCGGCTGGCGACGTTGAACGAGCTGCCGGATGCGTATCATGCTGCTCTGGAGGAGATGAAAAAAGCGGAAAGTTATACGCCGACGGTGCTGCTTTCGAAAAAATATATCGAAAAGCATTATCGACGTGAGGGACTTTCGCTGCAGGACGTGGCGGACGCGATGCAGATCAGTCCGACGTATCTGAGCCGTCTCTTAAAATGTGAAATGGGCGTGTCGTTCATCGATTATCTGATCGAGGTGCGGATGCGAAAGGCGATGAAACTGCTTTGCAATCCTGAACTGAAACTCTATGAGATCGCGGCGGAAGTCGGTTACAGCAATCAGCACTACTTCAGCACGGCGTTCAAGAAGGTCGCGGGGCTGTCGCCGGCGGAATACCGCAAAAGGAGCAATGTGAAGTGAAACGGAACCGACTGCGACGAAGCCTCAGCCTTTTCCTCGCCGCCTGCCTTTTTCTTCTGGGCGGCTGCTCCGGCCTTGGCGAAAAGAAGAACGCGCCCGATAAAGTCGAATTTTTGATCGGCGTTTCCCAGGCCAATCTCATCGAACCATGGCGAATCATCATGAACGAGGAGATCCGCCAGGAATTGAGCAAACATCCGGAGGCGCGACTGGTCTTCACCGACGCGGCGCAAAGCAGCGCACAGCAGATCCGCGACGTCGAACAGCTGATGCAGCAGGGCATCGATCTTCTGATCATCTCGCCAAACGACTCGAAGGAGCTGACGCCGATCGTCGCCGAAGCTTATAAAAAGCTTCCGGTCATCGTGGTAGACCGCGCGGTCGAAGGCTATGATTATACGCTCTACATCGGTCCCGACAACAAAGGAATCGGGCGCGAAGCCGGAAAATACACGCGCGAACTGTTGGGCAGCGGCGGCGGAACGGTCGTCGAGCTGCAGGGGCCGCTCGGCGTGCCGTCGGCGCTCGAACGTACGGTGGGCTTTCGCGAAGTGGTCGAACAGCACGAGAACATTAAAATCGTATCGGCCACCTGCAGCAACTGGCAGCGCGATGAAGCGGAGGACCAGATGACGACGCTGCTAAAAAAGTATCCGCAGGTGGATATCGTCTTTGCGCACAGCGATTATATGGCGCTCGGCGCATATATGGCGGCGAAAAAACTGGGGCAGGAGCGGATCAAGATCTTCGGCGTCGATGGCTTTGTCGACGCGCAGGGAAAACTGCCGCTGATCGCGGAAGGCATCTTAAGCGGCACGATTTCCTGTCCGACCGGCGGGCGGGAAGCCGCGCAATATGCGATGGACATTTTGCACCGCGAAGGCGGACTGCCGAAGAAGATCATCACGCGCAGTACAAAAGTGACCAAGGCGACGCTCGAACAGTACCTGCAGGCGCGCAGCGGCCTGAAGAAAGAGAGCGAGAACAAGAAGATCGTGCTCGGCTTTTCGCAGGTGGGCGCGGAAAGCGACTGGCGTAAAGCGAATTCGCAGTCGATCAAGTCGGCGGCGCAGGCGGACGGCATCGAACTGCTCTTTGCCGAAGGCGATCAGAGCCAGGCCAGTCAGATCAAAGCGATCCGCTCGTTCATCGCGCAGAAAGTGGATGTGATCGCCTTTTCTCCGGTCGTCGAATATGGCTGGGGTGAAGTGTTGCGCGAAGCGAAAGAGGCCGGAATTCCGGTCATCCTCAGCGACCGCTCGATCAAGCCGGACGATGATTTGTTATACGACAGTTTTATCGGCAGCGACTTTCTCGAAGAAGGGCGGCGCGCCGCCCGCTGGCTGGTGGACCATACGAAAGACCGACCGCAGGTGCGCATTCTCGAACTGGAAGGCACCGCGGGCTCGGGCCCGGCGGTCGATCGCAAGCTGGGCTTTGCGGAAATCATCGCCAGTCATGACGAATACCGAATCCTCTCTTCGGAACTCGGCGACTTCACCAAGGCCTCCGGCGAGAGTCTGATGAAAGACGCGCTGAAACGCTACGGCCGGTCGATCGACGTCGTATATGCGCACAATGACGACATGGCGCTCGGCGCGATACAGGCGATCTCGGATTACGGTTTGAAACCGGGACAGGACATCATCATCGTCTCGATTGATGCGACTGCGGCGGCTTTTCGTGCGATGATCAGCGGCAAGCTGAACTGCACGGTCGAGTGTACGCCGCTCTTGGGGCCGCAGCTGATGCAGGCGGTGAAAAAACAGATGGCCGGGCGGCAAATCCCCGTGCGGATCATCACGTCCGAAGGCGTCTTCCCGGCGGAGGTGGCCAGGCAGGAAATCAATGGACGCAGGTATTGAATCGGAATAAAAATCCCCAAAAGTCTATTGCAGAACAGGCGGGAAAGCCGTTTTGCAATGGACTTTTTTTGTCAAAAAGAAGAGCAGTGCGGAAAAGTATAAGAAAGTGGCGGTTTATTCTAAATACATAAGTTGGTATTTTTCTTATAATTTAGATAATTCTCGAAACCCAAATAAGGTAAGGAGGAAAGTGGAATGAAAAAAATCTTGAAAGTCGGCGCACTTCTGGTCGCAACCACATTGATGGTCGCGTTGGGCGGTTGCGGAAGCAAAGACAAGCCGGCAGAGGCGCCGAAGGCCGACAAGAAAATCGTAGTCGGCTTTGCGCAAATTGGTGCAGAAAGCGAGTGGCGGACAGCCAATACGGAGTCCATCAAATCGTCGATGGCCGCAGCAGGGATGGACCTGAAATTCTCCGATGCCCAGCAAAAGCAAGAAAATCAGATCAAAGCCATTCGTTCCTTTATCCAACAAAAAGTCGATGTAATCGCGTTCTCCCCAGTTGTTGAAACAGGTTGGGACGCAGTGCTGCAAGAAGCCAAAGCGGCTAAGATTCCTGTGGTTCTGACGGACCGCGCGGTCAAACTGAGCAGCGGCAATCCGGAAGACTTTTATGTGACCTTCATGGGTTCCGACTTTAAAGAAGAAGGCAAACGCGCCGCTAAATGGCTGGTTGACTTCATGAAAAAAGGCAGCGAACCGGTAAATGTCGTTGAGCTGCAAGGCACCACCGGCTCGGCTCCGGCGATCGACCGCAAGACCGGCTGGGAAGAAGTCATGAAAGACCATCCGAACTACAAAATCATCAAATCGCAAACCGGCGATTTCACCCGTGCCAAAGGCAAAGAAGTCATGGAATCTTTCTTGAAATCGGCTAAAGCCGAAGGTCAAAAAATTGACGTTCTCTACGCTCACAATGACGACATGGCGATCGGAGCAATCCAAGCCATTGAAGAAGCCGGTTTAAAACCTGGCAAAGACATCATCATCGTATCGATTGACGGCGTAAAAGGCGCTTTCGAAGCGATGATCGCAGGAAAATTGAACTGTTCGGTAGAATGCAGCCCGCTGCTTGGACCGCAACTGGTTGAAGTAGTAAAAGATCTGGTTGCCGGAAAACAAATTCCGAAACGCATTCTGACCAACGAAGGCGTGTTCCCGGCTGACGTAGCGGCTAAAGAACTGCCGAACCGCAAATACTAAAACACCGCGTACATAAGGATGAGCCACTCCACGCTTCTACGGAAACGCTCAGGGGTCGTCGCTGCGATGACCCCTGGGGGAGTGGCCTTTTCTTTTAGGCAAACGTCATTTTACGATGGAGGTGAGAGTTCAGCATGGATGAGAATCAAACCTTATTAACGATGAAGGGAATCTGCAAATCGTTTCCCGGCGTCAGGGCGCTGCACAAGGTCGATTTCGAACTGAAAGCCGGAGAAATCCATTGCCTGATGGGCGAGAACGGCGCGGGGAAATCGACGCTGATCAAAGTGTTGACCGGTGTGGAAAGCATGGACGAAGGAGTCGTCTGTCTGGCCGGACAATCCATTCGCGCGACGTCGCCTCATCATGCGCAGGTCTTGGGAATCAGCACGGTGTACCAGGAGGTCAACCTTTGCACCAACTTGTCCATCGCGGAAAACATATTCATCGGCCGTCAGCCGATGAAACAGGGACGCATCGACTGGGCGGCGATCAATCTGCGCTCCAAGGCGCTGCTCGATAAACTGGATTTGGATCTTGACGTGACCCAGCCGCTGGAGCGGTATTCGGTCGCGATCCAGCAGATGGTCGCAATCGCCAGAGCGCTGGATATCTCGGCGCGCGTATTGATCTTGGACGAACCGACTTCAAGTCTCGACAGCAAGGAAGTGGAGAAGCTGTTCGCCGTTATGCGGCGCTTGAAGGCGGAAGGTATGGGCATCATCTTTGTCACGCATTTCATGGATCAGGTCTATGCGGTTTCGGATCGCATCACGGTACTGCGCAATGGCGAACTGGTCGGCGCGTACGACACCGCGGCGCTGCCGCGCGTGCAGTTGATTGCCAAGATGATCGGCAAGGAGTTCGACGGCTTCGAGACGGCGCAAAAGCAGTCGGAAGAGGCGCTCGAGGAGAAGGCGCAAACGTATCTGTCTGCGCAAAGAGTCGGGCGACAGGGGTGCATCGCGCCGTTCGATCTGGAGGTTCGCAAGGGAGAAGTCTTAGGCATCGTCGGTCTGCTCGGTTCGGGACGGACGGAAATGGCTAGAATCCTGTTCGGCATCGATCCGTCGGATTGCGGCGAGATAACGATCAAAGGCCAGACGGTCAAACTGAATACGCCCGCGAAAGCGATTGCGGAGGGCATGGGCTTTTGTCCGGAAAATCGCAAGGTCGAAGGCGTTATCGGCGACTTGTCCGTAAGAGAGAATATAATCCTGGCGCTGCAGGCCAAGCAGGGCTGGAAAAAGAATATATCGCGCAGGCAGCAGGAAGAAATCGCAGATCGCTATATCAAGCTGCTGAGCATCAAGACTGCGGGGCCGGAACAGCGCATCAAGAACTTAAGCGGCGGCAACCAGCAAAAGGTGATCCTGGCGCGCTGGCTGCTGACGCAGCCGGAACTGCTGATCCTCGATGAACCGACGCGGGGCATCGATGTCGGAACCAAAGCGGAAATCCAGAAGCTGATCATGAACCTGGCGCAGGAAGGGATGTCGGTCATCTTCATCTCTTCGGAATTGGACGAATCGATTCGCTGCTCCGATCGCATGGTCGTCCTGCGCGACAGAGAAAAGATTGCGGAACTGTGCGGCGGGGAAATCGCGGAAAAAACGGTAATGCAGACAATAGCGGGGATGGTGTGACATGAGCATAAAAGAAGGATGGGAGAGATTTTCTAAGTCACAGTTGTTCTGGCCAATCCTTGCCTTGGCTATCGTGTTATTATTCAACCTGATCTTTACCAAGGACTTCTTCAGCATCGAGATCAAAGAAGGTCATCTCTACGGCGTTGCGATCGACATCCTGAATCGCGCCGCGCCGCTGATGATCCTCGCCACCGGGATGACGCTCGTCATCGCCACCGGCGGGGGCGGCGTCGATGTCTCGGTCGGTTCGGTGATCGCGATTTCCGGCGCGGTGGCCGCCGCGCTGATCGGCGGCAGTCTGCAGTATGTCGACGGCGTGCAGCAGTTCGTGACCAATGTCTCGATGCCGGTCGCGATTCTGGCCGCACTGGCTGTCGCGACGCTGCTTGGGGCTTGGAACGGGTTCTTGGTAGCGAAGATAGGCATCCAGCCGATCGTCGCCACGCTGATTTTGCTCGTGGCCGGTCGCGGTTTGGCGCAACTGGTCACGCAGGGACAGATCATCACGATCTATTACAAACCGTTCAGTTATATCGGCACCGGATTCTTGCTTGGTCTGCCGTTCACGATCTTCATCGTGGCCGCACTTTTCGGACTGACGTATTACATGGTGCGCAAGACGGCAATGGGGCTGTTCATCGAATCGATCGGCATCAATGCCTCCGCGAGCCGTTTTTCCGGCATCAACGTGAGCAAATACGTTTTCATGGTCTATGCCTTCTGCGGTTTCTGCGCCGGCGTGGCCGGTCTGATCATCTGTTCGAACGTAAGCTCGGCGGACGGCAACAATGCCGGACTCTTCATGGAACTTGACGCCATCCTGGCGGTGGCGCTGGGCGGCAATTCGACCAGCGGCGGACGGTTTACGCTGGTTGGCAGCCTAATCGGCGCACTGGTCATTCAAAGCATCACGACAAGCATTTACGCGCTCGGCGTTCCGCCGGAAATTACGCTGGTGGTCAAAGCGCTCGTCGTTATCGCGATCTGCCTGATGCAATCGGAAGAATTCAGAAAAACGCTGCAGCGCAAGGGGAGCACGAATAGGGGGAATCAATGTGGGAAAATTGAAGCTAAATTATAAATACATTTCCTTATATATCACGATCCTATTATTCTCCGGGCTGTTTGCCGCAGGCTCGATGCTGTACGACGGATTCTTTTCGCTGCAGGTGCTCTTGAATATGCTGATCGATAACGCGTTTCTGATCGTCACCGCGATCGGCATGACGTTCGTGCTGATCATTGGAGGCATCGACATTTCCGTCGGCGCGGTTATTGCGCTCATCTGCATGCTCTCGGCGCATCTGCTTAGCGTAAGGCACATCAGTGCGTTTATCGTTTTGCCCGCGATGCTGCTGGTGGGAATGGCGTTCGGCTTCGGGCAGGGATATCTGATCCAGAAATTCAAGCTGCAGCCTTTTATTGCGACACTGGCCGGGATGTTCCTGGCGCGCGGCCTCTGCTACGTAATCAGCATCGATACGATCATGATCAGCGATCCGTTTTATATGCAGATGTCCACGTATAAGATCCCGATGCCGTTTGATACGCATATCTCAATCAGCGTCGTGATCGCGCTGGCCACGCTGCTGGCCGGACTATACCTGGCGAACTTCACGAAATTCGGTCGCACCGCCTATGCGATCGGCGGCAATGAACAATCCGCCGTCTTGATGGGCTTGCCGGTTGCCAGAACCAAAATACTGGTCTATACGCTCAATGGTTTTTGCTCCGCACTCGCGGGCATCGTCTTCAGTTTTTACATGCTCTCCGGTTACGGTCTGCACGGCGTCGGGCTCGAAATGGACGCGATCGCTTCGGTCGTCATCGGCGGCACGCCGCTCTCCGGCGGCATCGGCTTCGTCACCGGCACGCTGTTCGGCGTATTGATCCAAGGCGCGATCCAGACGCTCATCATGTTCCAGGGCACGCTCAGTTCCTGGTGGACGAAGATCGCGATCGCCTCGCTGCTTTGCGTCTTCATCATCTTGCATAAGCTGATCATCTCACGCCGGGAAGGGCGCAAATCGATCGCCTAGCAAAAGGACTTGTGATTTCAAAGATCCTGTTTTATTCTGATAAACGAAGGGAGTCATTTCGCATGGAGAATATTCCAAAAGTAAGACTCGGCATCGTTGCCATGAGCAGAGACTGCTTTCCCGTCGAACTGAGCGTAACGCGGCGCGCGAACGTCGTAAAGGCTTGCACGGCGAGCGGCATCGAACTGTTTGAAGCCAAAACGGCGGTCGAGAAAGAAAGCGACGTCCTGCAGGCGCTGAGCGAACTGAAAGACGCGGGCGTCAACGCACTGGTTGTGTACCTGGGCAATTTTGGGCCGGAAGGTCCGGAAACGCTGCTGGCGCAGAAATTCGGCGGGCCGTCGATGTTCGTCGCGGCCGCGGAAGAAGCCGAAGGTAATTTGATCGATGGGCGCGGCGACGCATACTGCGGCATGCTGAATGCCTCGTATAACCTGGGGCTGCGTAAACTGAGACCGTATATCCCCGAATACCCGGTGGGCACGCCGGATGAAGTCGCCGGCATGATCGGCGATTTCAGCGACATCGCCCGCATCATGCTGGGTCTTTCCGGACTGAAGATCATCAGTTTCGGGCCGCGCCCGCAGGACTTTCTGGCCTGCAACGCACCGGTCAAACCGCTCTATGACTTGGGCGTCGAGATTATGGAGAACTCGGAACTCGACCTATTCGAAGCGTTCAATCAACATGCGGGCGACGCAAGAATTCCCGGCGTCGTCAAGGAGATGGAAGAGGAACTGGGCGGCGGCAACGGTTATCCGGGCATCCTCGCCAAACTGGCGCAGTATGAACTTACGCTCAGGGATTGGGCTGCGAAGCATAAAGGCGCCTCCGACTATGTCGTCTTTGCCAACAAATGCTGGCCTGCTTTTCAGACACAGTTCGGTTTCGTTCCCTGCTATGTGAACTCACGCCTGGCCGCAAGCGGCATCCCGGTTGCCTGTGAGACCGACATCTATGGCGCGCTGAGCGAATACATCATCACCTGCGCGACGCAGCTGCCGGCGACGCTGCTCGATATCAACAATTCCGTGCCGAAGGACATGTACGAGAACAACCGTACGCAGTTCGCCGGATACACGCTGAAAGACCTCTTCATGGGCTTTCACTGCGGCAACACACCGTCGAGCTGCATGAAGAACTGCTCGATGAAATACCAGCTGATCATGCATCGCTTGCTTGAAGCCGACAAAGAACCCGATATCTCGCGCGGCACGCTCGAGGGAGCGATCCGGCCGGGCGCGATCACGTTCTTTAGGCTGCAGGGAACGGCTGACTGCAAACTGCGCAGCTATGTCGCCGAAGGAGAGATCATCGACGTCGACCCGAAATCGTTCGGCGGCATCGGCATTTTCGCGATTAAGGAGATGGGACGTTTTTACCGGCATGTGCTGATTGCCAAGCGCTATCCGCATCACGGCGGCGTCGCGTTCAAGCACTCCGGCAAAGCGCTGTTCGCCGCGATGAAACTGCTCGGCGTGAAGGACGTGGCGTTCAACCAACCGGCCAACATGCTCTATAAAGATGAAAACCCTTTTTAATGAAGAGATGAGCGGATTCAAAGGAGGTAATTATGAGCCTTGCACGTAGTGAAATGAAAAACGCCGTCGAGAACGGCCAAACCACGATCGGAATCGAACTCGGCTCGACGCGCATTAAGACCGTTCTGATCGGCAGCGACAACAAGCCGATCGCGTCCGGCAGCCATGATTGGGAAAACCGGTGTGTCGACGACATCTGGACGTACAGCATTGAGGACATCTGGCAAGGGGTGCAGTCGAGCTACCAGGACATGGCTCAATGCGTCAAAAAGGAATTCGGCGTGAGCATCAGGACGACCGGAGCGATCGGCTTCAGCGGCATGATGCACGGCTATATGGTCTTCGATGCGCAAGAGAAGCTGCTTGTGCCGTTCCGTACCTGGCGCAACAACATAACCGGTCCGGCGTCGCAGGAACTGACCGAGCTGTTCGGCTATCCGATTCCGCAGCGCTGGAGCATCGCGCATCTCTATCAGGCCATTCTCAAGCGCGAAGAACATGTCGCGAAAATCAGCCGCATGACGACGCTGGCCGGGTATGTGCACGGCAAGCTGACCGGAGAGAACGTGCTCGGCGTCGGCGAAGCGTCCGGCGTCTTCCCGATCGACTTGAAGACGCAGCGCTTCAACGCACGGATGATCGAACAGTTCAATGAGAAGATCGCAGCGCAGGGCCTCGGCTGGCGTCTCGAAGATATCCTGCCGACCGTTCTGACAGCCGGGACGCAGGCGGGCGTACTGAGCGCAGCCGGAGCGAAACTGCTCGACGTTTCCGGCGAACTGCAGCCGGGCATTCCGTTCTGTCCGCCGGAAGGCGATGCGGGCACCGGCATGGTCGCCACAAACAGCGTCGCGGCGCGCACAGGCAATGTCTCTGCCGGAACCTCGGTCTTCGCGATGATCGTACTGGAAAAGGAACTTTCCAAAGCCTATCCGGAAATCGATCTGGTCACGACGCCGGACGGCAAGCTCGTCGCGATGGCGCACTCGAACAACTGCTCCTCGGACTATGATGCCTGGATCAATCTGTTCGGCCAGGCGATCAAGGCGCTGGGCATGGATGTCGACAAATCGACGCTTTACAACACGCTGCTGAACGCGGCGCTAAAAGGCGATGCGGATTGCGGCGGGCTGCTGGCCTACGGCTACGTTTCCGGCGAACACATCACGCACTTCGCCGAAGGACGCCCGCTCTTCACGCGTGCGGCAAACAGCAATTTCAGCCTGGAGAACTTCATGCGCGTCAACCTCTTTACCGCGCTCGGTGCGCTGCGCACTGGGGTGAACATCCTGCTGGAGCAGGAGAACGTGAAGGTCGACAAGATCTTAGGGCATGGCGGCTTCTTCAAGGTGAAGGGCGTCGGCCAGAAAATCATGGCGGCCGCACTGAATACGCCGGTCTCGATCATGGAAAATGCCGGAGAGGGCGGCGCCTGGGGTATCGCGCTGCTGGCCTCGTATCTGGTTAACCGCGCAGAAAAGGAGTCGCTGCCGGAATTCTTGAAAAATCGCGTCTTCGCCGGCACGCAGGCCAGCACCGTCCGGCCCGAACCTGCCGATGTGGCCGGTTTTAACGCCTTCATGCAACGTTATCATCAAGGGCTCGCCATCGAACGCGCGGCGATCGAGCATTTGAAATAAGCGCGAAAAAACATCCCGCTTTCTGCTTTTTGCAGAGAGCGGGATGTTTTCTTGCGCCCATAGGGCAAACCGCTTTTTTTCTGCTGAAAAAGTGCGTTATAATAAAAGAGGAAACCAGCTAAAGGAGAACGTGGCGATGAAATATGAAGTGATTCTGTTTGATGCGGATGAAACGCTGTTTGATTTTAAAAGATCCGAGAAAGTTGCGTTGGAAAAATCGATTACGACATTCAATATAAAATATGATGAAGCGTATCACCTGCCGATTTATTCGGCGATAAACAAGCGGGTATGGCAGGAGCTCGAACAGGGGATATTGTCAGCAGAACAATTAAAAACGGAACGCTTTAAAAGACTGACCGAAAAGTTGAATCTCACGTTTGATCCAAACGAATTCAGCAATATCTATTTGAATTCACTGGCGGAAGCCTCTTTCTTATTGGAAGATGCGTTAGAAATCGTCACTTATCTGAATAAAAAATATAGACTGGTCATCATCACGAATGGCTTGACGGTCGTGCAAAAGAAAAGGATCCAGCAATCGAGCATAGCAAATTATTTTGAAGCGGTTGTCATTTCGGAAGAAGTGAATGTATCGAAGCCGAATCAGGAAATATTTCGATATGCGCTAAGGCGGATCAAGCATGAAAATAAAGAGACGGTGTTAATGGTGGGCGACAGTCTGAGTTCCGATATACAGGGAGGGTTGAATTTTGCGATCGATACGTGCTGGTTCAATCCGAATCGAAGCAAGAACGAGAGCAACATCACGCCGACGTTTGAAATACAGAGTCTGTTGGAACTAAAGAAGCTGCTGTGAGAAAAAGAGTACTGCGTGCACTTTTGAAGAAGCGGAAGGTTGGGCGAGAAACGGTATGATCTATTTGTTCGACAAGATGGATTCGTTTTCGGATGCGTTGCTGGAGCGAAACCTGCGGGTGGTTTCGCGCGAACGCGCCGAAAAAGCAAAGCAGTTCAGAGACGTGCGCGATCAAAAATTGTCGGTGCTTGCGTATTTGCTGTTGGCCTATGGCCTGCGAAAAGAATATGGCATCGTTGAAGAGTTGCAGTTTGCTTACGGCAAAAACGGAAAACCGTATCTGCGCAACTACCCGGCGATTTTTTTCAACGTCAGCCATTGCCGACGCGGCGTGGTCTGCGTAGTGGCCGACGCAGAAGTCGGGATCGACATCGAAGAAGTGACCGACTATGACCAGGACACAATAGACTATGTCTGCAGCGAGAGCGAAGAGCGGCAAATCCGGCGTGCGCAAAATCCCGCGCTGGAGTTTTGCAAATTGTGGACGTTGAAAGAAAGCGTTTTGAAATACACGGGGCAAGGGCTTGCAGACAATCTAAAAACGTTATTGCCGGATGAGCGTGTGAGGCTTACAACCAGCGTTGCGCCGGACGGCAGTTATGTGATTTCACTGTGCGAACGGCGGTGTGATCGGTGACAGGGCTGTATTTTGTCGTAATGAGAAAAAGGGGCTGTAGCAAAATGAGATGACGATCTGATCTTGCGGCAGCCTCTTCTCTAGATTTCTTAGCGGCGCGTATCCTGTTTTACCGGAACGGCAAAACGCAGCGGCAATACGGCCGCTTTGTAAGGTTCGGAGGCCGAGAGCGGTAAAACGTCTTGCGGCTCGCTGAGTTCGAACGTATCCTGCGTTGCTTTCCTCGTTTGCGCTGAGCGCGGGTTTGCCTCATAGTGGTTGCGATGTTCGGAATTGGCATTCGCCGTTGCCTGGGTTGCTGCGACGGAGTATGTGTTTTTAGAGGAATAGTAGCGACTAATAAGAGATGAAATATACATGTTGAACAACTCCTTTCATCCCTGATATCGGGCCTTTTTCCGCGGAAATAAGCGTTTTGCGAAAGTGTAAGACAAGCTTAAGACGCCCTTAATAAGTTTGTAGTAAAAAATGAAAATGGTGGATGGATAGTAAAAAAATAGAAAAAACAGACGCGAGATTATTGCGTCTGTTTTTTCTATTTTGGGGTGTTTTACGTAGTGTAAAAAATAAAAGCGGTAAAATAAGTTAAAAAAATTACTGAAACTTGTAATGAAGACAATCAGTGATACTATGTAACCTAATAAAAGGAAATGAGATGGAAATGAGGTTACCATGGAAGACGAAACGATACGAACAGAGCGGGAAACGGAAATAAGAAAGTGTCTGGCGGTAGTTGCCGCAGACCTGGGCATTCGGCTGGAAGCAAAGGAACTGGCGGAGTTGGCTGCTGCCGTCGTTCAGCGTAAAGATACGTTGACGGCCATTAAGCAGGCGGTGAGGAAGGTCGGCTTAAAGGCGCAGGAAAAAAAGACAGGGCCGCGGGAGTTGGAGAACCTTGCTCTCCCGGCATTGTTCATCGCGGCAGATGGAAGATGTAAGGTGATCCGCCAGGTAAACGGCGAAAGCGTAATGCTGTTCGATCCGGCAGCGAGCGGCATGCTCATCAAAAGCGCGGCGGATTTTGCCGCGGAAAATCTGGTACAGAGTCTCGTCTTTCAGCGCTTGTTCAGCCTGAAGGATATCCGGCGACAGTTGAATCTTACCTGGTTTATTCCGATCATCATCCGCTATAAGCGATATTTCGGCGAAATCATCGGTGCTGCTTTTTTATTTCAGTTGTTTGGTCTGGCCATTCCCTTATGCACGCAGGTGATGATTGATAAAGTGATCGTGCAGCAGGGCGAGGCGACGCTTCTGGTACTCGGTGTCGGTCTGCTTTTCACGGCTCTTTTCCGCAGTGTGATGAACATGATCCGGACTTATTTATTTACGCATACGACCAATAAGATTGATGTGATTTTGGGCAGCCGGATGTTCCGGCATCTGATGCGTCTGCCGCTGCGTTTTTTTGAGGCACGACGGGTCGGCGACACGCTGATGCGTGTCGCGGCGCTTACCTATGTGCGGGAATTTTTGACGGGTACGGCCATGACGGTGTTGATTGATCTGGTCTTTTCTTTTGTCTTTTTGGGCGTCATGTTCTATTACAGCGCGTCACTGACGCTGCTGGCCGTTTTGGCAATTCCGATTCAACTGCTCATCAACCTGATCGGCGCGCCGCAGTATCGTAAACGCCTGCAGGAAGCGTGGGACGCCAACGCGGAGAACAATGCTTTTCTCGTAGAGGCGATGACGGGCGTGCAAACGATAAAATCGCTGGCGGTCGAGCCGCAGTTCAACTTTCGCTGGGAACGCCTGGCCGCGCGCAATGTTGCGACAAATCTGGAAAAGGTGCAGTTAAGCGTCGTCATGCAAAACGCCGCCAACTTTACGCAAAAGCTGTTTAGCTACCTGATCATCTGGTATGGCGGCATGATGGTGATCGACGGCAATGTGACGCTGGGTCAGTTCATTGCGTTTCAAATGCTGACGAACCAGGCGAATGCGCCGCTGCTGCGTCTGCTTGGCATGTGGCAGTCGTTTCAGCAGACCAAACTGGCGATGATGCGAATCGGCGACGTGCTCAATGCCGTGCCGGAACCGGCGTATGGCACGAAACGAGAGGATGAAAGCGTGCTGCACGGCGCAATCGAGTTGGCCGATGTTTCATTTCGCTATGAACTCGATGCTCATCCTGCGCTGCGCAAGGTGAATTTAAAAATCGCGCCGGGCATGAAAGTCGGTATCGTCGGACGATCCGGTTCGGGAAAAAGCACGCTTTCGAAGATTTTGCAGCGATTGTATCTGCCGGAATCGGGCAAACTTTACATCGACGGGAAAGATATGGCAGGGCAGGATCCGTCGTGGCTGCGCCGCCAGATCGGCGTTGTGCAGCAGGAAAACTATCTCTTTAACGGCAGTATTCGCGATAACATCGCCTTTGCCCGCCAGGGGACAAGGCTGGAGGCGATCATCCACGCCGCCAAGCTGGCCGGAGCGCATGAATTTATCTGCGAATTGCCGGATGGCTATGACACCATCGTCGGAGAACGCGGCAACCGCCTGTCGGGTGGACAAGCGCAGCGCATCGCGATTGCCCGTGCGTTGTTGTCGGAGCCTAAAATCCTGATTTTTGATGAGGCGACCAGCGCGCTTGATTATCAGTCGGAAAGAAGCATTCTGGACAACGTGGCACAGTTGGCTGCCGGACGTACGATGCTGATGATCGCGCACCGGCTGGCCAATGTCGTGCAATGCGACCGGATCATCGTGATGGACGGCGGCGCAATTGCCGAACAGGGGACGCATGAGGAACTGATGCGTAAACAAGGCTTGTACCATAATCTTTATAAGCAGCAAGGGGAGCAACGTCATGGTTAAAAAAATAATGACTTATTTAAAAAGCGGCAAAATGGCCGAATCCGCGCAAGTCTTTTTGGAACGGGCCAGAATCAAGGATGTCGAACGGTATCAACGGCGCGAAGCCGAATTTCTTTCGGCGGCGCTGGAAATTGTCGAGTCGCCGCCGGCCTATGCCAGCCGCACGGTGCTGTGGACCTTTTTTACCCTGGCGCTGACGGTTTTGCTGTGGCTCGTGTTTGGCAGCGTAGAAGAAGTCGCGAGTGCGCCGGGCAAGATCATTCCGGACGGGTATGTGCGCGTCCTGCAGGCGGAAGATAAAGGCATTATTAAAAATATCTATGTGGCAGAGGGTCAGAAGGTGAAAAAGGGCGATCTCTTGCTGGAACTCGATCAGACGGTTTCCGCAGCGGATTTAATGCAGCTGAAGAAAAAAGTCGCCGAGCTGCGTCTCGAAGTGGAGAGACTGCACTGTGAAAAAGAAAACCGGCCGTTCCTGCCGCAACGGACGGACGGCGCCGACGAAACGTATGCGCGGACGCAGCTGAGCCTTTACAACAGCCGTCGCTCTGCGCAACAAGCCAAAGTGGGCGAGGCGCTTCAGGGCGTGCAGCAAAGCCAGGCTGAACTGCAGCGCAACTTGGCGGAGCAGGAAAAGCAGCGAGAATTGCTGCAATACGCACAGGAAAAGACCGGAAAACTGCAATATTTATATGATCAAAATGCCATTTCCGAATTAACCGTACTGGAACAGCAAATGAAGCGCCAGGAATTAAAACGCAGCGTCGAGTCGCAACAGTCGGCGGTCGAGTCGCAAGCGGCGCTATTGGCGCAAAAGCAGACGACCGTAAAGCGTGCGGCAGCGGAATATGCCACCGAAGTCGATTCCAGCCTGGCGGAGGCGCTTGCCAAACTGAACGAAGCCAGTGAACAGCTGAAAAAAGCCGAAGAAAAACATGGCCTGTGCCAGTTCATTGCGCCGGATGACGGCTATGTCAGCAATTTGACGGTGCATACGATCGGCGGCATCGTGACGCCGGCGCAAGTCATCATGGAAATCGTGCCGGAAGAGGCTAACCTGTTAGCCGAGATTTTGGTTGCGAATAAAGATATCGGCTTCATTCAGACCGGACAGCGGGCAGAACTGAAGGTTCAGACCTTTACGTTCCAAAAATACGGCACGGTTCCGGCGGTCGTCGCGAATATCAGCCCGAATGCGGTCGACGATCCCGAACAGGGCCGCGCATTCAAGGTGCTTTTGCAGCTGGACAAAGATAAGATGGATGTGAACGGGCGCATGGTGCGTCTTGGCAGCGGCATGAGCGTGAGCGCCGAAGTCAAGACCAGAGATAAGAAGATCTATGAGTATTTTTTAGAACCGTTTAAAAAATATACGAGCGAATCGTTGAGAGAGAGATAAGAGATGGCAGAAGAAGGCAAACAGGGACAAGAAAAAGCAAAAAATGCGCCCGCGTTCGATGCTGCGCTGGACTGTTTATGTTTTATTGCGGGACTCTGCGGCGTGAATGCGGATGAGAAGCAGATACGCCGCGCGAATATCATCAAAGCAGGCGGCATGGATCTGCCGACGCTGGTCGGCGCAGCGCGACAACTGGGCTTAAAGGCGCGCTGCATCGATTACGCGGCCAAGAAAGACGAGGCGACGCTGCCGCTGCCGGCGATTATCATCCTGCGCAACGGCTCGCATGCCGTGCTGCTGGAGCAAAGCGAAGGGCAAGCGGTGCTCTATGACCCGTTTTGCAAAACAACACTGGCGCTAACGGAGAGCGCGTTTCTGGAACAATGGAGCGGTCAGGCCGTGTTGATCGCCAAAGAGAAGAAGCATACAGAAGGCGCAGGCGCTTCCTTCGGTTTGCGCTGGTTTGCGCCGATCCTGCTGCGCTACAAGCGCGCGTTTGGCAAGGTGCTGCTCTTTTCGCTGCTGATTCAGGGCTTTGGCCTGATCAGTCCGCTATTTACCCAGGTCGTCATCAACAAAGTGCTGGTGCAGCATAGCGTCGGCTCGTTGCACGTCATGGTCGCCGGCATGATCGCCATTTGCGTATATGAAGCGTGGATCAGCGGCTTGCGCAGCTATATGCTGAATCATCATCTCAGCAAAGTTGACGTTGTGGTTAGTGCGCGGCTCTTTAAAAAGTTGCTGGCCCTGCCGTTGCCGTTTTTTGAGCGACAGCAGGTCGGAGACATCGTGGCTCGGCTGCGCGAAATGGAGACCATTCGCGGTTTTATCGTCGGCTCCGCGTTTACGACGATTGTTGACAGCGTTTTTGCACTGGTGTACCTGTTGATCATGTTCTTTTACAGCGGTTATCTCACGCTGGTCGTGCTGCTGACGCTAGGTTGCTATGCAGTGCTGAATCTGGCGCTGACGCCGCTCTTGCGTCGGGGCTTGAAAGAAAAATTCAGACTGGGCGCAGAAAACCAGACCTTTTTGATAGAAGCGATCACCGGCATTCAGACCGTTAAGACAGCGGCGGCCGAACACTATTTCATCAAGAAGTGGGATGAAATGCTGTCCGGCTATGTGAAACGGGTGTTTGCCAACGCCAACATCGATAATATCGGCAACAACACGGCAACGTTCATCCAGCAGGTCTCGATGATTTGCATCCTCTGGATCGGCATCCGGCAAGTCATCGACAACCAGCTTACCGTCGGGGAGTTGATTGCGTTTCAAATGTATGCGACTGCGGTCGTTTCGCCGGTACTGCGTTTGGTTGCGCTCTGGCAAAACCTGCAGGAGACCAAAGAGGCGGTCGCGCGCTTAGGTGAAATCGTCAACGAACAGGCGGAGCCGACCTTCGATCCGGCCCGGACAACGTTGGCGACGATTTCCGGCGAGATTGTTTTAGATGGCGTCACTTTCCGTTATGAAAAAAACGCCAAAAAAATATTGCACGACATCAACCTGCAGATCAAAGCCGGCAGCCGCGTCGGGATCGTCGGACGATCCGGTTCCGGCAAAAGCACATTGGCGAAAATGATCCAACGCTTGTACCTGCCGGAGAGCGGACGCATCCTGATTGACGGCATCGATCTGGCGCAGGTCGAACCGGCTTGGCTCAGACGGCAAATCGGCGTTGTACTGCAAGAAAATTATCTCTTCCACGGCAGCATCAAAGACAATATTGCGTTAGCCAAACAGGATGCCAGCTGGGAGGAAATCGAAAGCGCGGCCGCTATCGCCGGCGTGGATCGTTTCGCCGCCGGATTGTCGAAAGGGTATGACGCTTTGGTTGGCGAACGCGGCACGGCGCTGTCCGGCGGACAAAAGCAACGCATCGCGATTGCCCGGGCCTTGCTGACAAACCCACGCATCCTGGTCTTTGACGAAGCGACCAGTTCGCTGGACAACGAAGCGGAAGAGCTCATCCGAAACAACCTGGGACGGATGGCGGAAGGCAGAACCGTACTGATGGTGGCGCATCGCTTGTCAACGATCCAAGACTGCGACAGCATCATCGTCATGCAAGACGGCAGGATCGTCGAGCAGGGCCAGCACGAAGAGCTCCTGGCGGCGCGCGGCGAATACTATCGACTCTATAATAGCCAACAATTAGCAACCACAAGCAATACAGAAAAAAGGAGCGGTATAGCATGAGTTATGATGGATCAGGCGAAGGCGGAAATAGCGGCGGCTACGGCGGCGGTTACGGCGGAGGAAACGGAGGCGAGTCAAGCGGCGGCGACAGCCAAGGCAGTGCGGGCGGTTTCGGCGGCAGCGGCGAAGCAAGCGGCAGCGAGGGACAAGGGCTGGGTGGCGGCAATTTCGGCGGCGACGCCTCAAACGAGAGCGCAACGAACGCTTCCTCCGGCGGCTTCGGCAGCGAGGCGGCAGATGCAGGCAGCAGCGCCTCTTCGGAAGGTTCCGAAGGCGAAGGCGTGCAAGGCGGTACGCCCTGCTCTTACAGCGGCGTCGATAACGACGCGCTCGGCGGCTCGTATACCGCCGCCGAAACAACGCAGATCGGCAGCGGGTTGGCTGCGCTAGGCGATATGGGCAGCGGTTTTCTGAACAGCGTTGCGGGTTGGTGCAGCGAAAACATTACCGGGCCGTTCGCAGCTGCGACGCAGCAACCGGTCTCTGCGGTCGAAGCGGAATCGACCGCTGCGATGCTCAGCGATAACGTGCCGGGTATGACGCGGCAAGAAGCGGAGACGGGCCTGCAATCCTTCGGCATCGGCGCAGCGGAGGAGAACTCCGATTCCGGCGTCTCCGTCGAGAGCGGCGCGCCGGGACTTGCGCAGCAGGACGTCGCAAACGGCGTACAGGGCGGAACGCCGTACAGTTTTAGCGGCGTCGACAACGACGCGCTCGGCGGTTCGTACGCCAATCCTGAAACCGCGCATTTTGCGAGCGGAATTGATGCGCTGAGTGACGTAGGCCGCGGTGTAGCGAATTGGACCAGCGAACATATCACAGGCCCGCTTGCAGCTGCGGCGCAGCAGCCGGTATCGGCGGTCGAAGCGGAATCAACCGCGGCGCTGCTGGGCGATAACGTGCCGGGGATGACGCGCGAAGAAGCGCAGCAAGGGTTGCAGTCCCTCACCGGAACAACGGAGGAGTCGCAGACGATATCCGGCTTGCTGGCCGCGAATGTGCCGGGAATGACGCAGCAGGAAGTGGATAATAGTTTGAAAGCGATGGGGGCTGACCCGGAGACTCCCGTTGGTCAAGTCGCCTCCGTGCAGGAGGGGCAAAAGGTGGATGTCGCCTTTACCGATGTTGCGGCGTGGGACAACGGACATGGAAGCGTCCTGCGAAACTCGGTTGTGAATGCAGGCGATACGGCGCTGGGAACCCGGGTAGCCTCCTTAGAAACGCTTGCCGTCAGCAAAATCGGGCTACCTTCGTTAGGCGTGGCATCAGAAATAGCCGTGGCGGAAAAAGTATGTGGGGTGGCTGAATTAAAGGGTGCGATGAGGTACACCGGGCCGTTGAGCATCCTTTCTACCGGTGCTGACATAGCGATGGACTGCCAGGACTATAAGGAGAGAGAGCTAGCCGCTGCAATTGTGCTAGACATAGGTGCATGGGGAGTAGGGTCGGTAGTTTCGGGAGCACTCCTGACAGCGGGAATGCTTCCTGCAGGATGTGCAATTGCAAACACCTTTGTAGCAACTAGTATTGGGTATGGGGTTAATGCTGTGAAAAGTAGTCAGTTATCAAAAAAGTGAAAGATATAGGGATCAAATAAAATGGGAATAAAAATGAAAGCTAAGCAAGGCTTTATAATCGGATCGATTGTGACGCCGATCGGCTTGCATCTAAAATATCCATGGAATGCTGCTGTGACGATTATTGCGAGCATAATGTTCTTATTTATCATGATTCGTGACAGAGGAAGCTACAACAAATACATTTTTATCGGGACTATGATAATGGTTGTGGCTGGCATCTTTATGGGAACGGTAATGATTGAAAATCCGATTCCTGGAGCTTCCGTATTAATGCCTGTTGCAGTCAGTCTGGTCATGATGTTTATCGGCATTTTTGTCATCGGCGTTGGCAACCACATTAAAGATCCGAAGCGAGTGACAAAAAAAGACCTAGCGTACATCTTTGGCGCATTTTGTTTCATTGTAATTTATTTTGGGGCATTGGGGTGGTTTGTGTATAACCTGCATCACTAATAAGAAGGTCATAGGAAACGAGATAGTTCATCAACGAATCGTTTTTTTGAAAGCAACTGTCGTAAGGAAAAAATAAGATTGAAGTGAGAAGAACATGGAAGAGAAATTAACCGCGAAGCAAGGCTTGGTAATCGGATCAATTGTGACGCCGATCGGTTTGCATCTCAAATATCCGTGGAATGTTGCATTGGCGATTATTGCGAGCGTTGTGTTTCTATTGGTCATGATTCGTGACCGAAAAACATACAATAAATATAATTTTATCGGAACCATGATAATGATTGCGGCAGGTCTTCTTGCTGCAATGGTGATGAGTGGAAATCCGATAGCAGGGGCGTCCGAGTTGCTGCAAATCGCAGTCAGTCTGGTCACGTTGTTCATCGGCATTTTTACCATCGGCATTGGCAACCACATCAAAGATCCGAATCGAGTGACAAAGAAGACATTGGCATATGCTTTTGGCGGATTTTGTTTTTGTGTAATCTGCGTTGGGGCAGTGGTGTGGTTTGCGTATAGTCTGCATCACTAATCTATAAGCGAAAAATAAATACGATTGCAGCGGGAAGAAAAGGTGGCATTCCGATTCTGATCAAGGAGGGCGTGCGTGTTTAGACGAGTTAAGATAGTGATTTTTTTACTTGTCTTGGTGATTTTATCATACGAAGCAGTCAAACCAACGTTGTATCATGTAGATATTGCGCAGGAAGAAATGAAAATAAAAGCAGACTTGAATGAAATTCAGATCATGCCGGGATCACATTTGAAAAAAATGGACGTGATGACAAAATCAGACCGAACAAATGTAGAAAAGAAATTTGTAGCGTTCTTTAGCTATCAAGAAATCAATGACTACTATGAGAATGAAATGAAGCGGCTCGGCTGGGATAAAGTTGAGGAAAAAGATATAAAAATCTGGGGTAAAGATAAGGGGAGCAAAGAAATTAGATACCGAAAAAATGACCGCGAAATCTATCTCTACTATCGGGCCGCGGATCAAAGTGGGGATGATTTTTGGACGTACGCAATCGGGGCGTCTTGGAAGCTTTAGTGAGCGCAGAAAAAAGAAGGGAGGGCAGTATGGAAGATAAAATAACGTCAAGGAAAAACTTCGTAATAGGGTTAAACAGGGGAAGAAAGTTATGACAAAAAAGCAAAAAATGACAATGAGCTTTCTTATTATACCGATAGGAATGCATCTTGCTTATCCCTGGAATGCGATTGCGGCAGTTAGTGCTTTAGTGGCGATGTTTGTCTCTCTCTTTTTCACATGGCGGGAGATGAATCGTTACAGCGTTTTGGGCTATGGGATTTGCGCAGTGGGTGGCGTGGGAATTACAAGCGCTTCCATGGGCATTCTGATAGGTGATATGTCTTTGCTGGAACAAATATCGCTAGCACTTGGCTTAGTTTTAATGGGAATTTTTATCGTAGGTATTGGCAGCCGCATTCAGAATCCGGAAATGGTGACCGTAAAGTCGTTATTGTATTCATTGCTTAGCTCCTGCATCCTGGCAGCTGTGTGGCTATTTTTACTTTATAGCTAGCATGCATTTTGATTGCGTTAGAGCAAACGATTAGTCTTTTGAAAGAAAATGCCATGAAAATATAAAGTTTGAAAGTCTGTTTGAAGAATAAATAAGATTGAAGTGAGAAGAACATGGAAGACAAATTAACCGCGAAGCAAGGGCTGATAATCGGATCGATTGTAACGCCGATTGGCTTGCATCTGAAGTATCCATGGAATCTTGGAATGATAATGCTCATAGTTGTAGGAATTGTAATCTGGATTATTTATAAACGGAAAAAATACAATACCTATAATCGAATTGGACTGAGTGTAATAGCAGGTGCTGGAATGGGAAGCGGTCTTTTGATGGCTGGCCAGATGATTGAGGGAATCCCGATGCTGCGCCAGTTATTGGCAAGTATCGGGATGATGCTCGTCGGATTGCTGCTGTATGGTTTCGGCAATCATATTAAAAATCCGGAAGAGGTGACGAAGGCAAAGCTGGTGTATAGTTCGGCTATTTTTATTCCATGGGGAATTTTATGTCTTTTAATGTGGTAGTAGCAGGATAAAGAATAGCAAAAACATAACTGATCAAATCTTGTTTGTATAAAAAATAATGAAACTATTATAGATTACTGAAAATTGACGGTAAGGTTCAGATAAAAAGGAGCGAGTATGTATGACAAATACGAAAATAATTCGTGTGGTTGTGATTTTATCGCTAGCATTGCTGTGTTTTTCAGTTTTCTATTTCATCACAAAGGATCCACAGTGTCAGATTTGGCTATACAGTCATCAGATTGAAGGAACGCCGGATCAAAGCCGCGATGCATACTACAAAAGAGGCATAGCATATTCGAAAAGACATCAATATGATTTAGCGATAAGTGATTATTCAAAAGCGATAGAACTAGAACCAAAAAAGGAAGACGCGTATGTTTCGCGAGGAATTGCTTATGCGAACGTAGAGAAGATAAACCTGGCATTGGAAGACTTTACGAAGGCGATCGAACTGAACGCAACGATGGCGGAAGCGTACAATAATCGAGGCGGCATGTATTTTGTAAAAGGTGAATATCAGAAGGCGGTGGAGGATTGTACGAAAGCAATTGAGATCGCTGGCGATGCTAAATCGTTCTTGCTTCGCGGCAATGCCTATGTTGGATTAAAGGAATATGAGAAGGCAATCAGCGATTATCAACAGGCCATTCGAACAAATCAAGATCTTGTGCATGCCTATTTTGAGCTGGGAGCTGTTTATGAAAAGAAACAACAATACAAAGAAGCGCTGAATGCCTACAATGAATTTATCAAAAATGCCGCGCCGAGTGATCAACGAATTGCCCAGGCAAAAGAGAGGATTAAGGGATTGCAATAAAAGCAATGGGATAAACGATGGAAAAGCGTGATCCATTAATTATCAACATTATAAGGGGCGGCAACCACAAGCAATACAGAACAAAGGAGCGGTATAGCATGAGTTATGATGGATCAGGCGAAGGCGGAAATAGCGGCGGCTACGGCGGCGGTTACGGTGGCGGTTACGGCGGAGGAAACGGCGGCGAGTCAAGCGGCGGCGACAGTCAAGGCAGTGCGGGCGGTTTCGGCGGCAGCAGCGAATCAAGCGGCAGCGAGGGACAAGGGCTGAGCGGCGGCAGTTTCGGCGGCGATGCCTCAAACGAGAGCGCATCGAATGCTTCCTCCGGCGGCTTCGGCAGCGAGGCGGCGGATTCAGGCAGCAGCGCCTCTTCGGAAGGTTCCGAGGGAGAAGGCGTGCAAGGCGGTACGCCCTGCTCTTACAGCGGCGTCGATAACGACGCGCTCGGCGGCTCGTATACCGACGCCGAAACAACGCAGATCGGCAGCGGGTTGGCTGCGCTAGGCGATATGGGCAGCGGTTTTCTGAACAGCGTTGCGGGTTGGTGCAGCGAAAACATTACCGGGCCGTTCGCAGCTGCGACGCAGCAACCGGTCTCTGCGGTCGAAGCGGAATCGACCGCTGCGATGCTCAGCGATAACGTGCCGGGTATGACGCGGCAAGAAGCGGAGACGGGCCTGCAATCCTTCGGCATCGGCGCAGCGGAGGAGAACTCCGATTCCGGCGTCTCCGTCGAGAGCGGCGCGCCGGGACTTGCGCAGCAGGACGTCGCAAACGGCGTACAGGGCGGAACGCCGTACAGTTTTAGCGGCGTCGACAACGACGCGCTCGGCGGTTCGTACGCCAATCCTGAAACCGCGCATTTTGCGAGCGGAATTGATGCGCTGAGTGACGTAGGCCGCGGTGTAGCGAATTGGACAAGCGAACATATCACAGGCCCGCTTGCAGCTGCGGCGCAGCAGCCGGTATCGGCGGTCGAAGCGGAATCAACCGCGGCGCTG